>JAOULV010000043.1 GCA_029881835.1 Rhodospirillaceae bacterium | reverse complement strand
TTTTGGCTCTACGCTAACCGCAAACCTTCCCTCACGCCTGTATATTTCTTGAATGCGGCTAACGTCACTTTGCACCTTGGTACGGGTATATACCAGGCGTGGCTTTAGCGAAATTTCAGAACCTAGGTCTTCGTCCTTGAGGCGCTTGTTTCCCTCGAATGCAATCCTGTTTATTACCGGGTTTTCTAAAACCCTGATAACCAGCGAACTTCCTTCGCGCCCAATGGAAACGTCGGCAAAAAGACCCGTGGCAAATAACGATTTAAGTGATCTATCTATGCGAAGCGGGTCAAACCCATCGCCCTCTCGCACCAAAAGGTAAGAGCGTATTGTTTCGGGCTCTACTCTGGCGGTGCCTTCCACCACTATTTCCCTGATAACCCCGCCTTGACTCTGGGCGCTGGCATTGGCCCATGGCATTAGGGTCAGCAAAAACATGCTTAAAACAAAGAAAATTTTTGAAAATTTTAACAACAGAAACTTTCCCCCGATCCTCCAGCCATTTTTATGGCGAGGAAGTTAAAACATGCCCGTATCCGGCAACATCACCACACACAATATACATAAACCCATATTTTGCTTGCAACCACCCAAAATAGCGATTTTTTCTATTATTTCAGTATTTTGCGCTAAAAAAGGTTAACTCATTCCAAATTGTTTGAGAATTCTCTCTAAATCATTCCATGTTGCAAAAATCATAAGCATAAACACCAAAATCATTCCAAAACGAAAGCCGTATTCTTGTATTTGCTGGCTTAACGGGCGTCCACGCAGGGCTTCAAAAATATAATATACAAGGTGCCCACCATCGAGCATCGGCACGGGAAATAGGTTGATAAGCCCCAAATTAATGCTAAGTGCGGCCATAAAGGTGAGTATTGTAATTGCCCCGTTTTGCACCGCTTCGCCTGAATATTGGGCGATTGAAATAACCCCGCCAAGTTCCTTGCTGCTTCTTTCGCCCGATAACATTTCCACCACAACACCAAGGATTCGTTCGCTTATAATGTATGTCTGTTTAATCCCTACCCATACTGACGTAAGTGGGTCTTTGCGTATTTGTTCAACAAAATCAGGGTGCGGGCGAACGCCGAGAAGCCCTCGCGAAGAACGCTCGTCATCGGTTGACGCCACAGACCTAACATCATCACCGTTTTGCCCGTCATCATCGGACTCATCTTCTTCAACCCCAAGCTTTTCGCTGAATTCCCGCGTTGAAATGGTTCTGGGGGTTGTCTTGATTGATACGGCAGATCCATTCCTATTGACCGAAAAAATAAGGCTGTTATTGGCGTTTACGGCAACAATCTGACTTAACTCCTCAAACCATTGGATAGGCTCGCCGTTTATGGCTGTTATTTCATCGCCAACCGCAAAACCAGATTCCTCGGCGGCGCTATCGCTCATAACCTCGCCGATTACTGCGTATGGTTTGGGCAGACCCAATACTGCGCTCATAAAAGCAAACAAAACTACGGCAAAAAGGAAATTAGCCGCCGGTCCGGCCGCCACAATTGCGGTTCTTTTTGATAGCGGCTTGTGATGGAAGGATACTTTTTTCTCCTCATCCGTCATTGGGCGATCTTCGGTGTCGTCAACCCCGGTAATTATGTCACCTTCGCCAAACATTTTGACATATCCGCCAAGCGGTATGGCAGATACGCGCCATCTTGTGCCATAGCGGTCATCAAATCCGTATAATTCACCGCCAAAACCTATGGAAAAAACCTCAACCTTTACACCGGCCCATCTGGCAACCAAGAAATGGCCCATCTCGTGAATAAAAATCAACACGGATAAGACCAGAACAAAGGGGATTACATATTCCCAAATAAAGTTAAATAATTCCATTAAATCAACTTACTATTGTTATTTTTTAATTTTAAAGTTTAAGTTTTTTATCACATTTTGAGCCACATCGCGAGCCTCGGAATCGATAGCTAAAACATCGTCAATGCCGCCCATTTCGCATGAATTCATAGATTCAAGTGCGCCTTCAACAACCACGGCTATTTGCAAGAACCCTATTTTGCCCTGCAAAAACGCCATTACGGCAACTTCATTGGCGGCGTTAAGTATTGTGGGCGCGCTTTTGCCTATTTGCAAGGCGCTGCGTGCAAGGCCGAGGGCTGGAAAACGCGCTGTATCAGGCGCCATAAAATCCAACCTACCAACATCAGCCAAGGATAATTTTTGCGCCGAGACGGCCATTCTTCCGGGCCATGCCAATGCGCATGATATGGGGGTTTTCATATCAGGTGTTCCCATCTGGGCCAAAACCGACCCATCAACATACGATACAAGACTATGAACCACCGATTGCGGGTGCACCAATACATCTATTTCATCCATGCCCACGGGAAACAGGTGAAATGCCTCTATTATTTCAAGGCCCTTGTTCATCATGGTGGCTGAATCAATTGATATTTTGGCCCCCATATCCCAATTGGGATGATTTAGTGCATCTTCGCGCGTAACCGATTGCATTTCGGTCAAGCTAAAATCACGAAACGGGCCGCCCGATGCGGTTAGGGTTATGCCGGCAACGCTTTCGGGGTTATCAAAATCAAAAACCTGAAAGATAGCGCTGTGTTCGGAATCAACCGGAATAATGCTGGCCCCGCTTTTTTCGGCCTCTTTAATCAAAATGTCACCGGCGGAAACAAGGCATTCTTTGTTGGCGAGTGCCACCATCGCACCTCTTTTTGCCGCCTCAATCGTTGGTTTTAACCCTGCCGCCCCAACAATTGCCGCCACCACCATGTCGGATGGTATTTTCGCGGCCTCAACCAAGGCATCGTTTCCTGCTTGGGCTTCTACGTTTGTTCCAGAAAGGGAATTTTTAAGGTCTTTGTATTTGCTCTCGTCATTAATAACCGCAACCGATGCGCCAAGTTCAACCGCCTGCTTGGCTAACAGTTGCCAATTGCTTCCTGCCGTCAGCGCATCAACTGAAAATTTTTCGGGGTTTTGGCTTAACAATTCAACCGTATTGCAACCAATTGAGCCAGTTGAACCAAAAACGCTTACTGAGCGCAGACCCACAGCATCAAATTCACGCGCAGACGGTTTAGCCATTGGTGCATTTGTCATTTCCATTAAATAATGCCCCCGCCAACCCATCCGTTAAGCAATACCATTGCTATTGACGCTGCCATAAGGCCGTCAATTCTATCAAATAAACCGCCATGCCCGGGTATAACATTGCCGGAATCTTTCACCCCAAAACGACGCTTAATCTTACTTTCAAACAAATCACCCAGTTGCGAAACAACCGACATCCCCACACCCAGCGATATAACCAGTGCAAGGTTTGATATTTGCGCTTGATCAGAAAAATACATAACAACCGAATATCCACCGATTGCGGCCAATAAGATTCCACCAATGAACCCGGACCATGTTTTGTTGGGGCTAATTGATGGCGCCAATTTAGGGCCGCCGATAGTCATCCCGAATATGTAGCCCCCAATATCGGTCGCCCAAACAACAACCAACAGCCAGACAAAGTAAAAAAGCCCGCTTTCGTTTCCTTCGCGCAGCCACCATATTGCAAAGATTGCTGCGGAAATATAAACCCCGCCAAGAACCAGCCACCAAAAATTACGTCCAACCATTTTTGCCCACTCGTAAACCAGCACCATCGCTACAAGTGCGACCATTAGCTCAAACGCTACGCCGCCCACAAAAACTACCCACAAAACAGCGGGCGCCAAAACTATTGCGGAAATTATCCTAAGAATAATTGTGTTTTTGTTTTTTTCAGCCACTAAATTTTGCCAT
Source organism: Rhodospirillaceae bacterium (assembly GCA_029881835.1). Classification (GTDB taxonomy): domain Bacteria; phylum Pseudomonadota; class Alphaproteobacteria; order Rhodospirillales; family Magnetovibrionaceae; genus DAOVVL01. Next base: position 5,033 of record JAOULV010000043.1, on the reverse strand, counting down.
ACCTGCGTTCACGTGCGCCAAATTCATCAATAGCTGCATTAAAATCTTCGGCCGAAAAATCCGGCCACAGGGTGTCTGTAAAAATAAATTCGGAATAAGCAGTCTGCCACAAAAGAAAATTGCTTATTCTCTTTTCCCCTGATGTGCGTATCAATAAATCCGGATCTGGTATCCCTGCGGTTTCCAGATTGCTTGAAAACATTTCTTCGTTTATTGCGGATGGGTCTACCCCACCTTCGCTTGCTTTTGCCGCCAGATTTTTTGCCGCATTTACAATTTCGGCCCGCCCGCCGTACGAAAGCGCAATGATAAGCGTTATTCGCATGTTGTTTTCAGTTTGTTTTTCAGCTTTTTCGATAAGTTCCTGAATATCATCAGGTAACATTTGGCGGTTGCCGATGACGCGAAGCTTTACGCCTTCTTTTTGCAATGATTTGACTTCGCGGTTTAAATAAAAACGCAAAAGCCCCATTAGGTCAGTTACCTCTTCATCGGGACGGTTCCAGTTTTCTGACGAAAAACCAAACAGCGTAATGTAAGAAACCCCAGCCTCAGCCGCCGCACGAACAGCCTTGCGCGCAGCCTCGGCACCACGTTTATGCCCGGCACTGCGCGGCAAGCCGCGGGCCTTTGCCCAGCGTCCGTTTCCATCCATTATTATGGCAACGTGCACTGGTGGTGGTGCCTTACGGCCACCGTCTGGCAGGTTACTAATTGTATTGGTTTTTACGGTCATATTGGGTTGGCGCCTTTTTCTTTAGACCTGCATTATATCTTTTTCTTTTTGTGCCAGCATATCGTCAATTTTTTTTATGAACTCATCGGTCAATTTTTGAATTTCATCTGAATACTGATGGTGTGCGTCTTCGGAAATGTGGTTGTCTTTTTCCATTTTTTTCAGCTCGTCCATGCCGTGACGGCGCACGTTACGTACCGCTACGCGGGCTTCTTCTGAATACTTTCCGGCAATTTTTCCTAACTCGACCCTGCGTTCTTCGTTTAGTGGTGGAATGGGAATGCGAACCATCTGCCCATCAACCGCAGGGTTTAAACCAAGGCCAGAATCAATGATCGCTTTTTCAACCGATTTAACCAGACCTTTATCCCACACCTGAACGGAAAGCATTCTGGATTCAGGAACGTTAACTGTTCCCACCTGATTAAGCGGCATATCCGATCCGTAAGCATTAACCATGACCGGGTCAAGCAAGCTTACCGAGGCCCGCCCTGTGCGTAATCCGGAAAATTCCTTGTGCAAAACGTCAACCGCGCCTTCCATGCGCCTGGTTACATCGCTTTTTAATTTTTTAATATCACCGTCAGCCACTTTTCCGCTTCCCTCTCAAATAAATTATTCAACTATTGTGTATGTTCCGTTTCCACGCACAACATCGGCAAATGCGCCTGGTGTGTGCAGGGCAAATACTAAAATCGGCAAATCGTTATCACGCGCAAGCGCGATTGCCGATGTATCCATAACGCGCAAATTGCGCGACAAAACATCTTGGTAGCTTAGTTTCTCATAACGTTCGGCGTCTGGATTGGTTTTTGGGTCTGCCGAATAAACCCCATCAACTTGGGTGCCTTTTAATAGGGCATCGCACCCCATTTCGGTTGCGCGCAATGCCGCCGCCGTATCGGTGGTAAAAAACGGGTTTCCGGTACCAGCGGCAAAAATAACCACGCGCCCTTTTTCCAAGTGCCTAATGGCACGCCTGCGAATAAATTGTTCACACACCATGTCCATTGGAATTGCTGATTGAACCCGGGTATGTACGCCAATTGCTTCAAGCGCACTTTGCATGGCGATGGCATTCATAACGGTGGCGAGCATGCCCATGTAATCGGCAGATGTGCGCTCTATGTTTCCAGCCGCCGCCGAAACGCCCCTGAAAATATTACCGGCACCAATTACCAGCGCCAGCTCAACCCCCATATCATGAACCGATTTTATTTCCATAGCTATGCGCTCAACCGTTGGCGCATCAAGGCCAAATGCCTTGTCCCCCATAAGCCCTTCGCCGGATAGTTTAAGCAAAATGCGTTTGAATTTTGTTTTTTCTGCCATTTTGTTTTTCTGCCCTAATTTCCGGTTCACCCATCAAATCTTGGGTTCTAAGTGTTTAATATAGCCCAAAATCCCCCGATGGATTTTACCTTGGATTCCCGCAAGTGAGATACTAACCCATACGGGACCAATGGGTACAAAAAAGGGGCAGCCCCATATAAAGGTACTGCCCCTTGTTTTCTTGGACTTTTTAGCCCCCGACCGCGGCCGCCACCTCGGCGGCGAAGTCTTCTTCTTTTTTCTCAATGCCCTCACCCAGCCCGAAGCGGATAAACGCTTTTATGGCCAGGTCTTTCCCTGCGGCCTCAACCGCCTTTTTTACCTTGCTTTCGCCATCAATGACGAAGGTCTGGTCCAAAAGGCATACTTCTTCGTAAAACTTGCGGATACGCCCTTCGATCATTTTTTCAATGATGTCATCGGGCTTGCCTGATTCGCGCGCTTGTTCGGTCAAAACAGCCTTTTCCCGCTCGACTATTGCCGGGTCAAGGTCATCTTGGCTAAGCGATTGTGGGTTGGTGGCGGCAATGTGCATTGCGACCTGCTTGCCAATGGCATCGGCCGCACCCAAATCGGCACCGGTTGTGGCCACAAGAACGCCGATTTTTCCAAGTCCGGGCTGAATTGCGCCGTGAACATATGTGGAAATCGCGCCACCATCAACGGTTTGAACCGCGACCCGACGAATATTCATGTTTTCACCAATGGTGGAAATAAGGTGGGTTATTTCCTCGGCCACGGTGCGCCCGGTTCCGGGATATTGGGCAGAATTGAGATCATCAATATTGCCGCCGGTTTTAAGGGCAATATCGGCCACTGTTTTTACAAAGTTCTGAAATATTTCGTTTCTGGAAACGAAGTCGGTTTCAGAGTTAACCTCAACAATTGCACCAGTATTTCCGTCTGTTGCAACGCCAACCAAACCTTCCGATGCAATGCGTCCGGATTTTTTGGCAGCCGCTGCCAGACCCTTGGTCCGCAGCCAATCTTGGGCCGCTTCGATGTTTCCGTCAGTTTCGGCAAGCGCCTTCTTGCAATCCATCATTCCGGCGCCGGATGTTTCGCGCAGTTCTTTAACCAGCGCTGCAGTAATTTCTGCCATTTTTCTTAAACCTCGCTAATAAGGTGATAACGTAACGTATTGAAAATACGCTAATTTATATATTAAGCCTGTGCTGGTTCGCTTTGTGGCGAAGCTTCAGGAGCCGCTTCTGGAATAACTTCCTGAGCAGGTTCTACAGCTGCACCAACGTCACCACCGCGGCTTGCGACTTCGGACTGGATACCGTCAAGAACGGAACCGGCAATCAGGTCGCAATAGGTGGAAATCGCGCGAATGGCATCATCATTGCCCGGAATTGGGTAATCAACGCCCGCAGGATCGGAGTTTGAATCAAGAACCGCAACCACCGGAATGCCAAGCTTTACAGCCTCGGTAACGGCGGTGTCTTCCTTGTTGGTATCAATAACTATCAAAATATCAGGCAAGCCACCCATGTCTTTGATGCCGCCCAAGGCCAAATCCAGCTTGGTGCGTTCGCGGGTAAGCTGCAAAAGTTCTTTTTTGGTAAGACCGGCGGTTTTTTCTTGGTTTTCAAAAATCGCTTCCAGTTCGCGCAAGCGCTTAATGGAGCCTGAAATTGTCTGCCAGTTGGTCAGCATGCCGCCAAGCCAACGGTGGTTTACATAGTATTGACCACAGGATTTTGCGGCTTCGGCCACTTTTTCCTGCGCTTGACGTTTAGTGCCAACGAAAAGCACGCGTCCGCCCTTTGCAACCACGTCGCGCACCGCTTCCATGGCGCGTGATAACATGGGAACTGTCTGACCTAGGTCAATAATGTGAATCTTGTTACGGTCACCGTAAAGAAACGGTGCCATTTTTGGGTTCCAACGACGGGTGCTGTGACCAAAGTGAACGCCTGCTTCAAGCAATTGGCGCATTGTAAATGAGGGAAGAGCCATCTTCCTGGTATCCTTTTTCCGGTTTAAACGTCCACGGACTGCTGTTTTCTATCGAAAACACCGGAGCAGAAATCGGCGAATTTGCGCACGCTTCCGCAAAGCCCGTGTGTGAATTCGCCCTTCAAGCAAACCTGATTGAAAAGCGTGGGCGTTATCTAGACCGGAAAAAGGCCTGTGGCAAGAAAAAACAGCTAAAAACTGCTAAATTTGGCAAAAATTAACGCTTCCAGCCCCATTTGCTTCCAGATGAGCTGGAGCCGCCTGATTTCTTGCAGTTCCCTGAAGCCTGAGGGGTTGCTGACAGTGGCGAAGATTGCGCCTGCGACTGCCCGCCAACGGCCACATCAACCACATTAAAGGTGCTGGCAAGGCCGGTTCCCACAGGAGGCAACGCTATCAGCAATGCGCCCGAAAGAAGCGAAAGTATGACCGCGTACTCAATGGCCGACACGCCACTTTCATCGCTTTTGAATAGATTGATTTTGCTGGCTATTTTCTGTTTCATAATAAACCCCGCATATCCATTAGGCCACGATGGCTACGTCATGGTTAAAGATTAGAGCCATTATGAAAAATTGTCTGTGATGGCTATCATACATATAATGGTATTCAAACGGCTGATATACTGATATTAAGTGGTTATATTTCCTGCACTTCGGAAATTCCGGGAAGCGACCTAACGGCCTGAAGAAGTTGGGGGGTTACCTCAATTTGGTTTTTGAGGGTTATTTTCACTTCTTTAGCCGGCGCGATGCGCGCAACTACGTTAACCCGGCCCCGGCCCCGGCTTGAGCCATCAAGCACCTCTTTCAATCCGACCAGCCCCTTATCGCTATCAATCGCAACCGTCAGGCCCGCCGCGGTTTGCGATGCCACCTCGTCAAGCGGTTTTAACGATTGGGCCGAAAGGCGCAGGGTTTCGCCTTCAAACTGGGCCGATGCGCGAATAAAAAGTGATTGCCCCGGTTCTAACACCCCTTGGGCCTGGGCAAGCTGTTCG
>JAOULV010000313.1 GCA_029881835.1 Rhodospirillaceae bacterium | reverse complement strand
CAAAATATCGGTTGCCACGTTTACCAATCCAAATGGACTTGAAGCGTTGAGCGGTAACGTATACCGCGCAACAGATGCCTCTGGCGATGCCAGCGCAAATGGCTCAGCTTCTATTGAGGGTGGGGCGTTTGAATTTTCCAATACCGATATCGGGGCTGAATTTGTCAATATTATACTCGCGCAGAACGCATACAGGGCAAGCCTGAAGGCATTTTCCGCGGCCGAAGATCTATCTAGCGAGCTGGTAAATAGCATTGCTTGAGCATTTATAATTACTTAAGCAATGCTGGCTAATATATCCACACAGCTTGAATGCAGGGGCCACTTTGGGTGGCCTTTTTTAATGCCCCGAGTTAATATTTTATTTAGTAAGCGTGGTATAATGCGCCTAGCAAAATTGTGAAAACATACATCAGGGACACACAATGCCTTTTGCCGTAAATTCAACTTTTGATGTCGCGTTTTGGTTTTCCGATCAGGCATTAAACGAAAATGAATATCTGCAACCGCAAAAACTGCATCGTTTGCTTTATTTAGCCCAAGCCCATTTTGCCGTGGCGTTTGACGGGCGTAAATTAATGCCAGCGTTGTTTGTTGCCGATGAATTGGGGCCAATTGAACCAACCATTTATCAGGCCTTTACCCGTGGCCGCCCCGATGTAGAGGTTGAGCTTTTTCTGCCAGCTGACGTTGAAATGTTTCTCAGCAGTATCTGGCGGCGCTATGGCCATCTTGATGCAAATCGCCTGAATAAAATTACCTGCAGTAATAATGCTTATTCCATCGCCTTAAGAAAGGGCAAGCGCGCAGAAATCACCCTTGAAGCAATGATTGCGGCGTTTAAAGATGTGGCAACCAAAGGCAACCCCACGGGCGCGGCAATCGGTGAAAAGGTTATGGTCACCCAAGATGGTGCGCCGGTTAAGGTCAAGGCTTGGGTTCCTGGCACCAAGTCAACCAACTGATAATATTTTACCTAGAAACTGTTTCTGGGCCCATAAGCGAATATGGCAACCATGTTGATAATGCCGGTGTGTAGGTAACTATAATCAGAAATACAAACAACACCGCCACAAACGGGGCGGCTGCGCGCACCACCTGAACAAGGCTCATGCCTGTAATGCCGGATGTTACAAACAGGTTTAACCCAATCGGCGGGGTTATCATCCCGATTTCCATATTGACCACCATTATTATACCTAAATGAATGGGGTCAATTCCCAGCTCCATGGCGATAGGAAATACCACAGGGGCGACAATCAACAGCAGTCCGCTTGGCTCCATGAATTGCCCACCCAATAACAACAAAAGGTTTACCGCAATCAGGAACGTGAACCAGTTAAAGCCAACGCCGATCATCCAGTCGGTTATGATTTGTGGAATCCGTTCCGATGTAAGCACGTGGGCAAACAGCAGGGCATTTACCACAATAAACATCAACATGATTATTGTTTTTGATGAATCAACCAAAACCTTGCGGGTATCTTCGTGAAACATGGCAGGGAAGAAGCGGGTGGTGATTAATGTAATGTTGCGCCCCCATACCGGCAGACCAAAAATAAAGGCAAGTGGGTTTGTCATCCCTTTTTTATATGGGTAGCCAAACAGAATAATTCCTACAGGAATAAGCCCCATAAGGGCGCGGTCGGTAAATGACGCTTCTTGCATCACAAAAAACGAAAGTATCATCCAAACAAAATAAAACGAAACCGCATAAACCGATGCCATAAACCCGACCCGGGTTCTTTTGTTGGCATTTTCGGCAATCCACAAAATGCCCTTAAGTGGGCCCATGTCGCGATAAACGAATAGCGCGACCATGGCAGCATAAACCGATGCCACGGCGGCAGCTTCGGTCGGCGTGAAAACGCCCCCATAAATGCCGCCGATAATAATAATTATCAGAAACAACCCCCAACCGGCATCTTTACCCCCAGCAATAAGTTCAGAAAAACCTTTCCATTCACCGGCGGGCAGGTTTTTTATACGCGCTATTACATAAATTGCGGTCATTAACATTAATCCGGCAATAATACCCGGTATTACGCCCGCTAAAAACATGCGCCCAACCGACACATCGGTTGCGGCGGCATAAACCACCATAACAATTGATGGCGGGATAAGTATGCCAAGCGTGCCGGCATTGGCGATAACCCCTGCGGCAAAATCCTTGCTGTAACCAACTTGGCGCATT
>JAOULV010000312.1 GCA_029881835.1 Rhodospirillaceae bacterium | reverse complement strand
CTGATTAAAATTGCCTTTTTCTCAGAACGCCATAGCCAAACCATCATCAATACAAACACAACAAAAAGCACGCTAACAAGAACAAAAAACTTTAGTCTAATTTCTTTGATCATTTTGTTGGATAAGTGAACCAAATGGGCGGCAAACGCATCTTCTACTTTTTTCAACCTATCGATATGCGCAGTTATGGCATTAAACCACCCTAAGGCGTTTGATTTATGTAATTTTCCATCCAATCCATCATCAAGCAAAAAGTTTTGAAGCTGGGACACCTCATCTATTTCGTTTTTTGTAAAAATATCATTCAATACGCTGCGCTGCGCAGGCATGGCAATTAAATATAATTCGGATAACCTGTCGTTCTTGGCGCTAATCAGGCTGAATATACGGTTATAATCTTTATTGGAAAGCACGCCTGAGGAAAATGCCTCCGATCCAAGGCCGCGAATTTGCCCGGTCATTTCCTTTATTAGCGCAATCTCTCTAATTATTGTGATTTGTTCGTGCAAACCAATTATTGACACGCCATGTGATAATTCCTGTTGCAACAACAACAAATTTTTTATCAGATTTGTGTAATACGCAAAAGCTGCGCCGCCTTCAGTGGCGCTTGCCATTGTATTGCTACGCACATCACCAATCTGCTGGATAATACTGATTATTTCGATTTGCAATGAAAAAACTTGCTTGTCCGACAGTTCTGTTTCGGTGGAAAGAAGTTTGTTAAAATGGGATAGATTTTGATCTGTTATTTTATAATGGCTATTTAAATTACTCGCCATCTGGGTATTTTTTGCGCCAATATATAATGCAGATAACCCTCTTTCTATCTGAAGCTCGTGCACAAAATCACCAATAGAAGAAATAAATCGGGAGCTCTCAATAACTTTATTGGCGCCTTTCCAATCACGCATTTCATTGTTTGCGACCAACAATGATAGGCCGAGTATGACCAATACGGTCACCGGCAAAGGATTAAGCAATCGATTTTTCCACGACGCGCCCAGCAATAAGCCCCCAAACCCCACCTTATATTTTACACATAATTATGCGCATTTAATTTGTGATGGATACTACTCATTGCGGCTAGCGTTGCATTGATTACGGTCAAGGGGCTCTATGGGGGGCTCTGTCAGTTGACAGCTTTTTACAATAACATACTGATTAATAAGAGTTTTTTTGGATTAAGAGAGATGGATTAGCAGCAAAAGATTTAAATTGAGAAATCAATTCGATATCCCAGAAAAATGACTTCAACTCGCTAAAAGCCAGACTAGTGCGTGGATTGCGAGTGGCCAATTAAACAAATTCAAATTGATTTCGGGTGCGAGCTTTTGGCGAACTCTACGGGATTCGATCCCGTGTTGCCATGGCGGGTGGTGAAGATGTTTAAAAGCTTGCCTTAGATTGCTGGAGATTAATTTAATCTGCTTACCCCGTGCTTGCCCGGCATATTTTGGACCAAAACCCAGACAAACAAAAAACCCCCGCTGCCGGTTCCGGCAGAGGGGTTTTCAAATAGTGGTAGCTGGAGGTAGCTACCGCCAGTTTCGACCTTTTATTGAGGTGGCGGGCATTAATTATAATCAGTCTATTTATAGCCATTGGTTATTTTTAAAGCCTGTGGCGGATTACAGGTATTACAAGCCGATTGGATTCTCCGCCTTGTGCTGGGGTGAATAAATATTCTATGATTTACCCATGCACACAGCTCGGACCAGATTTTCCCGCTTATCTGCCGCTATAATGTTGGTGGCACTGGTCGTTAATATTCTTGCCCCATTAGCTGGAACAGCCAATGCTCATGCTGCGGCTCAAGATCAATCCGGCCCGGACGGGGTTTTATATGTTTGTACTCAGGCAGGCTTTGTTGCCATAGCAGATACTGCCGATAATGCTCCCGTACCAAAAAAATTAAATGGCGAACATTGCACTCTTTGTATTCTGGGTGGCGAGGCGTTGTTGACACCAGCAACGCCAACGTTTGTATCACTTGCGCCGATTGGCCAAAAACAAAACCGCCCTATCCCTAACTCAGAAACGATGATGTCCAAAAATCATCGTGGCATAAATCTATCGCGCGCACCTCCCTTCATCGTGTGAACTTAGGCGGCCCGATCGCCCGTTAAATATTTTTAATTCACACGTTATATATTTTTGGGAGAATACCCATGATCCGTATCTCATTCGCCTTTGGCGG
>JAOULV010000311.1 GCA_029881835.1 Rhodospirillaceae bacterium | reverse complement strand
TGGCAGATTCGGTTATTTCAAATAAAAGCCTGCCTTCGGCCCAAGGGTTTGCCTTTAGCATATTGTATAATTGCTCAACATATTTTTGGTTGAAAACCGAATGACCGGAAATATTTACCGCGATGGATGATTTTGAATTGCGTGGTGTTTTGTTTAACCAATCCAAACCTTTTTGTGCAACCGCCATATCAAATTCGGATATCATGCCGGTTTCTTCGGCCATGGTTATTAATTCAAACGGGGAAACGCCGGGCTCGAACCTTGTCAGGGCTTCAAAATGGTGAACTTCACCGGTCTGCACTTCGACAATGGGGTGAAAAACAAGATGGAAATTTCCTTCGGCAACCGTTGATTTAAACTTTGTAACTTTTTCAGCCGCATCGGCTACCATTTGCGAAAGATTGCTTGAAAGCGAATGCATATCAAAGGTGGTGTCGGATTCTTTAAAACGGTTAATGGCATAAAGCAATCCGTTGGCCAGATCTTCTTCACTGATGGCGTCGGCATCAACGTTCATGGTGGCGGCTTCGACCTCAACCCCTTTTCCTTCGGGGTCAAAATCTTTGGCCACGCTCGCTAATTGTTCTTCCAGGCTTTTTACATCCAGGTCATGGCCGTGAACCAGACCGAATTTGCCTTCATCTAATTGGGCCGCCGAATCGCCATCAACCGAATTGGCGCGAAGATACACCCCAAGGGTTTTTTTCAGGTCGGCGGCTTCTGCTTCCTCAAGGCGCTCTTCCAGTTTGGAAAGAGCGGGCATGTTAATCATGGTTAGCTTGGTGTCATCGCCCTTGCCCTTGGCGGCTTTTAATTTACCACCCAAAACATCGGCAAAGGAATCGGCGTCATAAAGATTGGTTTCCCCAACCCGGCTGTGTCCGCCCGGTTTAAGGCCTGCCGACTGGCGTTGGCTTACCCGCATGGCAAGAAAATAATGTCGGCCTAAATCTTCCATGAAATATCCGGCAAACGATATGGGCAGACCGGCCGCGCCCTTGCCCTTGAACCTTAATGCCACGTCTTCGATTCTGCCTTTGCGCCTTGCAACGCCGAGCAGGCTTTCCATCAAAGGCTGGTCATCATCAAGGATAATATCTTTGAGGCTCATACCCGGCATTTTATCAGCCGTCATACCAACCAGCCCTTGCCACGGGCCACCGGCAAAAACCACTTTTTGGTTTTCATCGACCTCAAGCAGGAAATCGGCCCAACAAAAAGCAAGGGCGACAAAACGGTCGCGCTCGGACTTTGCCGCACCAGCGCCAGAAGTTGGCGCGGAGCTTTCTTGTTGTAAAGGCGATGGTGTGGTCAATTCCCCGTTTTTCCTCTTATTTTTCCCGCTGGGCCGTTTAATTTTATATAACTATTAATCTAGCACGGGATTGAAATCATAATACATTACCCCAATGGGGTGTGGATACAATAATACTCAAGAATGCTAAGTTACTCACAGATTGTTGATAACTATAACAAATTATGAAAAACATGAAAAATAACGCATTACCGCAAGCAGATACATGGGTATTTGACTTAGACAATACGCTTTATTCCGGTGTCCACGGCCTGTTTGACCAAATTGATGCCCGCATGCAATCGTATGTAGCTGATTTTCTTGGCCTTGCGCCAGATGAAGCGCGCAAAGTTCAAAAAGAATACTTCCGTGAATTCGGCACCACCCTTAGGGGGATGATGAATAAGCATAATATGCCAGCCGAGCCGTTTTTGGAATATGTCCACCAAATAGATATTTCGGTCATTCCCCAGGACGGCGCCCTTGAACAAGCGCTGGGCAAACTGCCCGGAAAGAAAATTATTTTTACCAACGCCAGCCGCGCACATGCCGAACGTGTGCTGGCGCGCCTTGGGGTGGGCCACCACTTTGATGGAATTTTTGATATCAAGGACGGCAGGTTTATACCCAAGCCAGACCCAAGCATTTACCGCGAGTTGGCCAGCGTATTTGATTTTGACCCCAACAAGGCGATTATGGTTGAAGATATCGCACGCAACCTTGTGCCGGCTAAAGAAATGGGCATGCAGACCCTTTGGGTTCGCACCCAAGCCGATTGCGCCGTTTGCCAAGAAGAGCCTGCGGGCAACCATGTGGATTTTGAGACCGATGACCTGACCGGCTGGCTGGTCGAACGTCTGGGTTAACCCCCAATCAAAATACCGCTTTCCTGTATGCTGGACTTGGGCGGGG
>JAOULV010000310.1 GCA_029881835.1 Rhodospirillaceae bacterium | reverse complement strand
AAATGAGGTTCAAAAATCTCTCGAAAACATGGCGAAGGCTTACAAATCATCAACTCCTGTTGCTAAAAAGCGCAAAGCTAAATCAGGCGACGTTGCGGTAATAAACTTTCTTGGCAAAGTTGGTGGCGAAGAATTCCCCGGCGGCAAAGCCGAAGATTACCCGTTGGAATTGGGCTCAGGCAGCTTTATCCCAGGTTTCGAGGACCAAGTTATCGGCCACGAACCGGGTGACGAATTTGACGTAAAGGTCACCTTCCCCAAAGAATACGGTGCGGAAGAACTGGCCGGAAAAGACGCTGTTTTTGAGGTTGTGCTTAAAGAACTGCAAGAAAGCGCGCCGTCTGAAATAAATGATGATCTTGCTAAAAAAGCAGGAATGGAAAACCTTAGTGCCCTAAAAGATGCAATTCGCGCCCAGCATGAATCAATGTTTAGCGATGCGACAAGGCAAAAACTAAAGCGCACCCTTATGGATGCGCTTGAAGCCGAATACGGTTTCGAACTGCCAAAAGGCATGGTTGAGGACGAATTCGAAACCATTAAAAAACAGATGGAAGAGGCGAAAAAGGCTGGCCAGCTTTCAGAGGAAGAGGCAAGTCGCTCTGATGCCGAAAATGAAAAGGATTTCCGCCAAATCGCAGAGCGCCGCGTGCGTCTGGGCTTGTTGTTTACCGAAGTCGGAGCAAAAAATGACATCAAAATATCGCAAGATGATTTTAATCGCGCGATGATGGAAGAAGCCAAGCGCTACCCCGGACAAGAGCAGGCGGTAATTGAATATTATAACAAGAACCCAGAAGCGATGCAGTCGCTTTCAGGGCCAATATTTGAAAACAAGGTTGTAGACTTTATATTGGAACTAGCCACGACTACTGATAAAAAGGTAACAATTGAGGAACTTCTTGCCGAGGATGATGCGCCAACAAAATCATCATCCAAGCCAAAAGCAAAAGCCAAGGCAAAAGCAAAAAGCGCCAAGTAAAAGACAGATAAGACTTTAGCGATAACCTGAAACAAAAGGACAATCCAGCTTATGAGCGATCGCAACCCGGTTGATACCTATATGAATTCTCTCGTGCCAATGGTGGTTGAAACAACCAACCGAGGCGAGCGTGCTTACGATATTTATTCACGCTTATTAAAAGAAAGAATCATTTTTCTGACCGGACAGGTTGAAGACCACGTATCCAGCCTCATTTGCGCGCAGCTTTTGTTTCTTGAATCGGAAAATCCAAAAAAGGATATTTCGTTTTATATTAATTCGCCCGGTGGCGTTGTGACCAGTGGTTTGGCTATTTACGACACCATGAAATACATCCGCCCTGAAGTTTCAACCGTGGTAATCGGTCAGGCGGCATCAATGGGTTCGCTTTTGTTGTGTGCGGGTGCTGAGGGTAAGCGCTATGCGTTACCGAACGCGCGCATCATGATCCACCAGCCATCTGGCGGTTTCCAGGGTCAGGCCACCGATATTGAAATCCACGCTAGGGAAATATTGGCCTTGCGCGCAAGACTGAACCAAATTTATGTGGATCACACCGGGCAAAAGCTGGAAGTAATCGAAGACGCGATGGAGCGTGATCGTTTCTTAAGCCCCGAAGAAGCCAAGGAATTCGGCATGATTGACGAGGTGGTCTACACCCGCCCGGCCGAATCTGAGGACGACAGCAAAAAATAGCCGCCCCAATATCCTTTTATTATCAGGGGTATATTTTTTCACATAGTTCGTGCCCAATTAAGCAAATAACAAGGATTTGTTTGCTATCACTGACGTGTAAATTGGCTTTTTCATGTGGGGTGATTCTAGGCTGGCGTTCAGGTGTTTTCTTCCCCATATATAGGTTGTAAGTCATAGGATTTAAGGAATTGTCGGCCCGGTTGCCGGCCGGCAAATTTAAAGATTTAAAAAATTGGCGGAAATGCTTGTTTATTTGCCTGTGACCGTCATACGATACAGTACCGAAAATGTGGTGTAGAATAGTCTTACAATTCGAGTTCAAGTAACGCTATAAATTAATAAACAGCTTTCACGGAGTTTCCATGAGCAAGTCCAGTAGTAGCGAAACTAAAAATACCCTTTACTGCTCTTTTTGCGGCAAAAGCCAGCACGAAGTCCGCAAGCTTATTGCCGGGCCAACCGTATTTATCTGCGATGAATGCGTTGAATTGTGTATGGATATCATTCGCGAAGAGCACAAAAGCTCGCTGGTC
>JAOULV010000042.1 GCA_029881835.1 Rhodospirillaceae bacterium | reverse complement strand
TTGACATTGCCTTCAACCATTAGCCACACCTGATCGCGCGAAACAATTGATCCGGGAATGAATTCCATAAAAAATGCTTGCGTCAAAGCCAATGGCACGGGGGCCGGAACTATCACGCAATTTTGCCCGGTCTGTTCCAACATTAATTGCAACAAGCGTTTGAAATTATAAGTAACCGGTCCGGTCAGTTCAAAAATTTTTCCTTTAGCGTTTTTATTGTCGAGCGATTTTATAATTGCTTGCGCCACATCGCCCACATAGATGGGCTGAAAATTGGCCCCACCCATTGAACAAAATTCCAATACCGGGATGCGCCATTGGCTTGCCGCACCCGCAACCATTTTTATTTTCGGGATAACCGGGCAACCAACCACCGGTAAAACCGGGCTTATGCGCGCCATTTTGGCGAAGGTATTCATGAACTGGTCTTCCGGCCCGATTAGCAAGCCCGGGCGCAAAATTACCGCATCGGGAAAAGCTTCTAACACCGCCTGTTCGCCGGCAAATTTTGTACGCGCGTATTCAGATTTTGATTCGGGGTTGGCGGAAATAGATGAAACATGAACAAGGTTTTTTACCCCTTCGGCCTTGGCCGCCGCGGCAATATTTTTTGCCCCTTCAACATGAACATTTTGAAAAGTATTTTTTCTGCTTTTTGTAATAATGCCGGCCAAATTAATAACGCTGTCGGCGCCATCAATAACATTGCGCACGGAATCAAGGTCACAAACATTTGTGTAAACGCAATTAACCTGCCCGACATCGCCCAAGGTTTTAAGAAACCGCGCAGATTCCACATCGCGCACCCCAACTCTAACGCGGGCACCACTGCGCACTAAATCTTGCACCACGTAGCGTCCTAAAAATCCCGCGCCGCCAATTACACTTACCAGACGTCCCCGCATGTTCATTTTTATAATTCCCCAAAAATTAATTATTCTTTTGCCCGTTAGTTTGGTCGGGCGACCCCTTTGTATTCAAATGATAGTAATTTTGGCCCATCGGCAAACCCTTTTTCTAGCTTTTCGAAAATGAAACCGCCTTTTTCAAGCAAATCATCGGGCTTGCGGTTTATGTTGCACCCACCGGCACAACAGCGCCACGGGCGGTTAAGCCTGTTTTGCCATTTGGCCGTGGTCGGCACATCGGCCAGACCGTGTTCAATAAATAAAAGCCTGCCATCGGGCTTTAGCACCCTTAGCATTTCGCTTATGGCTTTTTCAGGCTCCGGTATGGAACAAAGCACCCATGTCACCACAATAGTATCAATGGAATTATCTTCTATATCCATTTCCATGGCGTCATGTCCGGCAATGCTCAGGTTAATACCTAATTTTTTTGCCCGTTGTAATGCCTTGTTTATTAAAATCTTAGATGGCTCAACCGCCAATACTTGGCTCACATCGGGCCCGTAAAAGGGAAGATTAAATCCGGGGCCCATGCCGATTTCGAGCACTTTCCCCCGCGCCGATCCCACAACCCCGGGGCGCTCGCTCTTCGCCATGGGGGCGCGCATCACAATGTTAATTACGTGGGGTATGATAAAATCGTTATAAATGCCCATGGCGATTAGTTTATGTCTTTTATTAAATCCACCCAACAATTATCAAGGGCTCAAACATCACCGCCCAAAGTCCGCCCAAGGTCAGTCCAGGGCCCGCCCAGAGTGGATCTCGGGTGGATATTGTTGACTTTATGCCCAGAGCGGTCTAACTCGTTGGCCTTACGGGCATTGGCTTTGGTGCTTTTGCCCGGTTTTCGCGCCCGGATGCCCAGGTGGCGGAATTGGTAGACGCGCTGGCTTCAGGTGCCAGTGGCCGCAAGGTCGTGGAAGTTCGAGTCTTCTCCTGGGCACCATTGCATTTGGTTTAGCTGGGGGTTTAGCTGGGGGTCTAGCTGGGGACTTGGCCGGTTTTAGCCATAATCTTAAGGTTTTAACCCTCTGGCAATCGGGTGGTGGATGCGGCTAAGATAGCCCCTGAATAAACTGAAACTATTGAAAAAGATGGAAAAAAAGGTGGCAGCAAAAAAACCCGATATTCACCTTTACCGGGGCGACCTTCCGCCCGGGCTGGATTTTGGCGACGCGGTCGCGGTTGACTGTGAGGCCATGGGCCTTAATTCAAATCGTGACAGGCTTTGTGTGGTGCAGCTTTCTGCCGGTGACGGGGTGTGTCATTTGGTCCAGTTAGACAAAGACGAATATGATGCCCCCAACCTCAAGGCCGTACTGGCAAATAAAAAAATTACAAAAATATTTCATTATGCCCGCTTCGATGTTGGCATTTTAAAACGTTTTCTCGGCATTGATTGCACGCCAGTTTATTGCACCAAAATTGCATCAAGGTTAGCGCGCACCTATACCGACCGCCACGGGCTAAAAGATGTTTGTCGTGAATTGGTCGGGGTTGAACTTTCCAAAGAGCAACAATCATCCGATTGGGGCGCTGAAACCCTAAGCGAAAGCCAAATCAACTATGCCGCAATTGATGTTTTGTATTTGCACCAAATTCGCGATGAATTGGAAAAAATTTTGGCACGCGAAGGGCGCAAGGAATTAGCGCAGAAATGTTTTGATTTTCTTGAAACTCGCGCCGCCTTGGATATTGAAGGATGGCCGGATTTGGATATTTTCGCCCATTGATAGATTTGCAATTTTTGAAATCAAATCAAGCGCAGTCAAACGGGGATAAGCTGTAAAATAATGCCAAAAGCAAAAACTACCGCAAAAAAAAATATTAAAAATAAAAAATCATCTGATTTGGTTATTGCCCGGCGCGTTCTTGCAACCGAAGCGCGCGCCCTTGATGCGCTGGCAAAAGGCCTTGGCAGCAATTTTAAAAACGCAGTTGATGTCTTACAAAAAATTTCGGGCCGGGTGGTAGTAACCGGCATGGGAAAAAGCGGGCACATTGCACGCAAGATGGCGGCTACTTTTGCCTCAACCGGCAAGCCGTCATTTTTTGTTCACCCCGGCGAAGCAAGTCATGGCGACCTTGGCATGATCCAAAAAAACGATTGTGTAATTGCGCTTTCTAATTCGGGTGAAACGTCTGAATTGTCAGACATAATCGCTTATAGCAGACGCTATCGCATTCCCTTGATTGCCATCATCGGCAGGGCAGACAGCACTTTAAGTCGGCAAAGCGACGTTGCATTGGCGTTGCCGAACGAACCCGAGGCCTGCCCCATGGGCCTGGCCCCAACCACGTCAACCACCGCTATGTTGGCATTGGGCGATGCGCTGGCGGTTTGTTTGTTGGAACGCGAAGGCTTCACCGCGGCAGATTTCCACGGCTTTCATCCCGGTGGGAAGCTTGGGCAAAAGTTGCTCAAAGTAAGTGACCTAATGCACAGCGGCAAAGCAATTCCACTGATAAACAAGAACGCATTAATGGGTGATGCGTTGATTGAAATAACCTCAAAAAGTTTTGGTGTTGTCGGTGTTGTCGGACCCAAGGGCAAGCTTGAAGGGGTTATAACCGATGGCGATCTTCGTCGTCACATGAACCCCAAACTTTTAAGCGCTAAAGTATCTGCCATTATGACAAAGGGCGGCATCAGGGCAAACCCTGAACAGCTTGCCAGCGAAGCGGTCGCGGTGATGAATGAAAACAAAATAACTACACTGTTTGTTACAGAGAACAACTTACCGGTTGGCATTTTGCATATTCATGATTGTTTGCGCGCAGGCGTGATTTGATAAACCACACATATCAAATAGACGGCTGATAAAAATTGTCAGGTTACCTTAGGAAACACCATGACGGCAGAACATAGCGAACCGCCCATATCTTCAAGATCTTTAAAGTCAAAAAATGACAAAGCCATTTCCGGCGAAGCACCGCCCGCATCGACGTTGGTGGGCGGTAGCGATTTCTATCGTCGGCGCGAATCTGCGCGCAGCCAATCCGGTTATTCAAATTTTGTAAAATTTATGAAAATAGCTCTTCCGTTTGTGGCCGTTGTTGTTATCGGGCTGATACTGGGGTGGCCGTATTTCAAAAATAAAGAAGGTGAATTTAAAATCGGTTTTTCATCTCTTAGTATTGCCCCGGGCGAACAAACGGGCGTTGATAATGCGCGCTATTTTGGGGTTGATGATCAAGACCGTCCGTATTCAATTTCGGCTGATCTTGCCCGCTTTCCCGAAGGACCAAAAGGCCCCATAAATCTTGATGTTCCCAAGGCCGATATGACAATGGATAACGGCACATGGCTGGTTATGACCGCGATTGAGGGCAAATATAACCAACAGAAAAAAATACTTTCTTTAAATGGTGCGGTTAACCTGTTTCACGATATGGGGTATGAACTATCAACCGAAGAAATAGATATTAATCTTGCCAAGAATGATGCGATTGGAACCAAACCTGTAAACGGACACGGACCATTTGGCGAACTTAATGCCAACGGCGTGCGAATTGATAAAAATAATCGTACAATATTTTTTATTGGTCCGGCGCGATTGCTTTTGTTTCCATCACAGGGAAAAGAAATACCCATCGGGGGATAATAAATGAATAAATTTGCATATAACCGGATAATGATTTTTCTTGCTTTGTGCGCCTTAGTGGTGTTTGGCGATGGCGCCATTGCACAAGAGACAGAAAAACAAAAAAGCGAAACAGGTAACTCTGTGGCCGGCCTTTTTGGTGATAGTGATTCATCACCGATTGAGGTAAATGCCGACCAAGGCATTGAATGGCAACAAGATGCAAGCGTGTTTATAGCGCGCGGTAACGCAACCGCTACTCGCGGAACTACGGTGGTGCGCGCCGATGAATTGCGTGCTTATTATCGCAACTCGCAAAATAAAACAGATGTAAACGCAAGCTCCGGTATGAGCAATAGTGAAATATGGCGCCTTGATGCAATCGGTTCGGTAACAATCACGGGCGAAGGTTGGCAGGCAAGCGGCGGGCATAGCATTTATGATGTCTCCGCCGGCGTTATGATATTGAAAGATGGGTCCCCCATTACGCTTGTTTCTGGTGATGATGTTATAACCGCAACAAAGCAGATGGAATTTTGGAACGGAAAAAAAATGGCCATCGCGCGCGGTAACGCAACTGCCACTAAGGGGGAGCGCAAAATAAGCGCAGATGTTTTGAGCGCACATCTTAAAAGCGGAGCAGGTGGCAAAGACAGCGTTGATAGAATAGAAGCGTTTGATAACGTTAAAATTATTACCCCTGACAGCACGGCCAGCGCAAAGCGCGCGGCCTATAGCCCGCCAACCGGTTTGGCCCGTTTGGATGGTGCCGTCACAATACAAAAGGGCGAAAACAAGCTTGTTGGCTGTAGCGCTGATTTTGATTTAAATACCGCCATCAGCCGCCTTAAAAGTTGCCCCGGCGGTGACGGCAAGGCAGGCCGGGTAAAGGGTATTTTGTTGCCCGGTGCCAGTTCAGGGGCGGCGAAATAATTTTAAAAAAATTGCCCCGGCCTTAAATAAATATATTTGCCAATTGGGGCAGTCGAATTATTCTGTATGCATCTGCCCAGAAGTTCTTTAAAAACAAACTGATAAGAAAAATTAAACTTATTAGCCCTATGCTGGTTGGGGCCAAAACTGGGCGAAATATTAGGTAAAATTAGGGGCAAATGAGCAAACCCACCAAAACCAAAGCATCCGGCCTTTCTGCGGTGCCGTCACCGCAAGGTCGTGGATTGCGGGCGGAAACCATAACCAAGCGCTATAAAAAACGCCCGGTCGTTTCTGACATATCTTTGGAAATTCAGCGTGGTGAAATAGTCGGTCTTTTGGGTCCAAACGGGGCCGGCAAAACAACCTGCTTTTACATGATGATGGGCCTAATTCAACCGGACTATGGCCATATTTATCTCGATGGCGTTGATATTACCCACCTGCCAATGTATCGCCGGGCGCGCATGGGAATGGGCTATCTTCCGCAAGAGGCATCAATTTTCCGCGGCCTTTCAGTTGAAGACAACATTTTGGCAATTTTAGAAGTAGCCGAACCATCTCAATCCGAGCGCGAAGCAACACTTGAATCCTTGCTGGCAGAATTTTCTATTACCCATATCCGTCGCACCCCGGCCTTGGCGCTGTCGGGCGGTGAACGCAGACGCGTTGAAATTGCCCGCGCACTTGCATCCAACCCCCATTTCATTTTGCTCGATGAACCGTTTGCCGGAATTGACCCCATAGCGGTGGGCGATATTCGCGATTTGGTGATTCACCTCAAAGACCGCGGCCTTGGGGTTTTGATAACCGATCACAATGTTCGCGAAACCCTAGATGTTATTGATAGGGCATATATTATCCACAGCGGCATGATGCTGATGGAAGGCTCACCCGCAGACATCGTCGGCAACGAAGACGTTCGGCGGGTTTATCTGGGCGACAGGTTTAACCTGTAATCATTATTCAAACATTTATATATTATAGGCCTATATTATAGGTGCGCACAGCAATGGTGCTGGGCATGGAGGAATCAATGGCGTTAACGCCCCGGCTAGATATGCGTCAAGGCCAGTCTTTGGTAATGACGCCGCAATTGCAACAAGCCATCAAGCTTTTGCAGTTGAGCAATATTGAGCTGGCCGAATATGTAGAACAAGAATTAGAGCAAAACCCGCTTTTGGAACGCGATGAACGCGAAGCCAGCGGGGAAGCGCAAGAACGCGAACAGATAAACGAAGCAGACGCGCCCAACCAAACCGGCAATATTGATACCGCTGATACCCTAAACGCCAGTGGCGAAAACGGATTGGGCAGCGAAACATCTCAAGCGATGGATGTGGAAATAGATAACGATTACACCGCCGACAGTGGTTCCGACTTACCCCAGGTAAGCGATGCCTCGGGTTATGAAAGCTGGTCACCGGGCGGAAATTTCGGTGGCGATGATTTGCCCGGCATTGAACAAACGCTGGCAAGTGAACAATCCATGCGCGAATATTTGCTTAGCCAACTGGGAATGATAGTTTCAACACCGCAAGAAAAGCTAATCGGGATCGAATTAATCGATACCTTAAATGAATCCGGTTATGTGACGGGTTCGCTCGATTTAATTGCCGAACGTCTTGGCTGTGATTTAAGCGCAGTCGAAGATGTTTTGTATAAAATGCAAACCGTTGACCCGCCCGGACTTTTTGCCCGTGATTTAAAAGAATGCTTGGCGTTGCAGTTAAGCGATCTCAATCGGCTTGATCCGGCCATGCAAAAACTTCTCGATAATCTTGAACTGATGGCAAACCGCGACCTTAAAGCATTGGTCAAGGTTTGCGGCGTTGATAGTGATGATATTCGCGACATGGTTGATGAAATTCGCGCACTTGATCCCAAGCCGGGGCGTGCATTTATATTTGATGTTGCAGAAACGGTTATACCCGACGTTTTTATGAAGCCGGTTCCCGGTGGCGGTTGGGCGCTGGAGCTAAATTCAGATACTCTGCCCCGGGTTTTGGTTAATAACCGATATTTCACCGAGGTAAGCAAAAAACAAAACAGCGAAAAAGATAAACAATATTTAAATGAATGTCTGCAATCGGCAAATTGGTTGGTAAAGTCATTACATCAGCGCGCCACAACAATATTAAAAGTATCAAGCGAAATAGTGCGCCAACAAGATGGGTTTTTCCGCAAAGGGGTACAAGCGATGAAACCGCTTGTATTGCGCGATATTGCCGATGTTATTGAAATGCATGAAAGCACAGTTTCACGGGTGACTTCTAATAAATATATGGCCACGCCGCGTGGTATTTTTGAACTAAAATATTTTTTTTCTTCTTCTGTTGGCGGTGATGGGGGCGGCGAAGCCCGCTCGTCGGAATCAATTAAAAGCACAATAGAAAACATGATTAATGCAGAAGACCCGAAAAAAATATTGTCAGATGATAAAATAGTCGAGCTGCTGAAAGCAGACGGAATAGATGTTGCCCGTAGAACGGTAGCAAAATACCGCGACGCCTTGGGAATTCCCTCATCGGTTCAGCGGCGAAAAGAGAAATCCGGCGCCTTTTGATTGCATTTTTTCCTTTAAAATCAGCTTACTAGCTCAACCTATTGACTTAGGTTGGTGGCGGTTTTAAGTTCCGGGCCAATTCAGGAGGGAAACTGGAATATCCCCGGTTCGTAAGGTAAAAAACCTAAAAAAATCGGCGAAATGATATTTGTCAGGTCCTATATATTTTTAAACCCTATCATTCAACACATCTCAGGATATTACCCAAGCCAATGGACATTACCGTCAACAGCAAACAAATGGATGTAGGCGATTCACTTCGTAGCCATTCAGAAGACAATCTTAACGATACAGTTTCCAAATATTTTGATCGCGCAATCGATGCAAGCGTGACCTTTTCAAAGGCAACCCACGACTTCTTCGGTGTTGAAATAACTGTTCACGCCGGGCGCGGACTAACGGTTCATGGTCACGGTGAAGCGGCTGATGCCTATGCCGCGTTTGACCAAGCACTTGATCGTGTCGCTAAACAGCTTCGTCGTTACAAGCGTAAACTTGTCAACCATCACCAAAAGACTGACGAAGAATCATCGCCGGCAAGCTATTCCATTTTGGCAACACCCGAAGTTGAAGAAATTGCCGAAGAAGACAATCCCGCAATTATTGCTGAAATGGCTCACAACATTGTAACGCTTAGTGTAAGCGAGGCCGTGATGCGCCTTGATCTGGGCAACCTTCCGGTTGTTATGTTCAAGAACGGATCACACGGTGGCCTAAATGTTGTTTATCGCCGTTCTGACGGTAACGTGGGCTGGATAGATCCGGCCAGCGCTGAAGCTTAAACAAATTATTTAAGTCAAAGATAAAGGCGCCCAAACAAGGCCAAGAAAGGTTTAAGAAATGGAAATCAACGACCTGATAACAATCGAGTGCGTTGTACCGGGACTCAAGGTAACCAGCAAAAAACAGGCTTTGCAGGAATTATCTAA
>JAOULV010000309.1 GCA_029881835.1 Rhodospirillaceae bacterium | reverse complement strand
CGGCGATGATGCAAACTTGCAGGTTGATGTTGAAACCCACACCAAGGTTCAGTTGCTGTTTTTAACATTTATTTATGATCATAAACGCACCGAAGTCTGGAGCGGGGCAAAACTTCAATCGCTAAAATCAAAAACCGATGATGACGGCACACCCCATGAATTAGACATAAAAGCATCCGGCACGTCCATTACCGGCATGGCTGACGGCAAGCCAATTTCCAAAGATGGAATGGCTTTGCCGGTTACATTTTGGAATTCAGACGTTCTTTTGAATAAAAACCTTTTTAGCGCGCTACATGGAAAAGATTTTGACCTTAAATGGAAAAAGCTTCCCGATGAAGAAGTCATGGTTGAAGGAAAAATGGTCAAAGCAAATGTTTATGAAACAAAATCTGCCAGTGGTGATTTAGATCGTAAGCTTTGGTATTCAAAAGATGGTGAATTTCTTAAAACCAAATTCAAGAAAAAAGGTTATGACATCGAATGGATTCGCGAATAAATCCGGCGGCAGTTGTTAAAATAATCTGATGGCGGGCGGGAAAGAAATCATAACCAATTCAGTTTTGACCTGCCCCGAATGCGGGCATGAACAAGAAATGGAAATGCCGCTGGATGCTTGTTTGTTTTTTCATCAGTGTGAAAATTGCCAAACAATGCTAAAGCCGAAAAAGGGCGACTGTTGTGTTTTTTGTTCGTATGGAACGGTCCCCTGCCCGCCGATTCAGCTTGATAATAAATGCTGTTAAAAAATAAACCTATCTATTGGGTCCGCTGGACTTATTGAGCGGGCCTAAGGCGGTGTGCAGGTTCTTCGCGTATAATCCAGTGCAATCCCCCGGCGATAAAGCCGGCGGCAACGGTTAACCACCACATAATTTCATAAGACCCGGTGGTAACATACAAATAACCCCCATACCACGCACCGGCGAACGAACCCAATTGATGGGAAACAAAAACAATGCCGTAAAGCATAGAAAGATAGCGCGCGCCAAAAAAGGTTGAAATTAAACCGCTGGTAAGGGGAATTGTGCCCAACCAAAAAATACCAATCACCGCACCAAACAACAAAGCCGAATTGCCGCTAATCGGTAGCAAAATAAATGTGGCAATAATTATTGAGCGAATAATATAAAACCACGCCAGCGAAAGACGTTTTTCCATTTTACCGCCAAGCCACCCCGCCCCGGTCGCGCCAAGAATATTAAACAGCCCAACCAATGCCAAAGCCCATGATGCGGTGGCGGCGTCAACGCCTTTGTCTTGTAAAAATGCGGGCAGGTGGGTCGCAATAAACACCACCTGAAAACCGCAAACAAAAAACCCCGTGGTCAGCAAAATAAATCCTTTGTGGCTTAAGGCTTCACCCAGAGCAGATGAAATTGATTGGGGAAGGCCATAATCGCTATCTGGTTTTTTTTCTTCGCCCAGGCCCAGTGAAAAAACCCAAATGGCAATGGCGGCAAACAGACCCAATAAAAAAAGCGCCTGAACCCAGCCATATTCACTGATAAGCGATTGCGTGGCAGGCACCATGACAAACTGGCCGAACGAACCGCCGGCGGTTACCAGGCCCAAAGCCATTGAACGCTTTTCAACCGGCACCGCGCGTCCGACCGGGCCCAACACGATGGAGATTCCGGCCCCGCCCATGCCCAGACCGATAAGCGCCTGACCGGTTATTACGCCCGCCATACCGATGGCGTTGCCCATCAGCAATAAGCCGGCGCCATACAACAGCCCGCCAATAAATAAAACTTTTCTGGCACCATAACGATCGGCCAGCCCACCAAAAAAAGGCGACGATGCCCCCCATAAAAGATTTTGCGTAGCAATGGCCAAGGCAAAGCCTTCGCGGGTGATGCCTAAATCTTCTGTCATGGGCGGCAAAAAAAGACCAAACCCCTGCCTGATGCCAAGGGTCAGCGCCGCCAGCACGCCGCCTGAAATGAGGGTAATTAACCAAGCCCGTTTTGCGCCATAGCTCATATTATTTTTTCCAAATGTGTTCGCACAGGAAAAAATCCTATCACTTGGGCGATGGGGCAAAAAGATAATTATTGTATCTATAATTGTATCTTAGAAGGACGCGCAGGTTTTAGGCTGCACCTTTAACGGTTCCGCCACCGACACCAGCGCGATTCGGATTAATCCGGCGGTACGAAAGTGCTTCACCAATGTGGGCGCGCGATACATTGGGTTTGCGCTCAAGGTCGGCAATGGT
>JAOULV010000041.1 GCA_029881835.1 Rhodospirillaceae bacterium | reverse complement strand
TTTTTCTTTTTCTCAACCTTGGCAACGGAAAAAGTTTCATTTTTAATTATGTTTTCGGCACGCTTGGCATCTTTTTCATTGGTCAAATCCATTTTGCCAAGTTTCTTACCGTCAAGCTGGGTAAGGTTGGTTGAAATCATTACCCCGCTACCGGTATCAAAGCTTGCGCCGATTGACCAATATTCAACCGGATTGAATTTTTCAATTTCGGTTTCGCGTTCCGATATCAGACGCAGGGCAACCGATTGCACGCGCCCGGCCGAACGCGAACCGGGAAGCTTGCGCCACAATACGGGCGAAAGGGTAAAGCCAACCAAATAATCAAGCGCGCGCCGGGCCATGTAGGCATCAACCAGTTCGTGGTCTAATTCGCGCGGGTGATTAAACGCTTCTAAAATTGCACTTTTGGTGATTTCGTTAAATACCACGCGCTTAACGTCAACACCGTTCAGCGCTTTTTTCTTTTCCATTTCTTCGCGCACATGCCAGGCAATGGCTTCACCTTCGCGATCCGGGTCAGTCGCGAGAAAAAGATGCTTGGCGCCTTTGAGCGCGGTTTGAATTTCTTTTAGGTGTTTTTTTGATTGGCCGGCAACTTCCCAATCCATGGCAAAATCGTCGTCAGGGCGAACCGAGCCATCCTTGGACGGCAAATCGCGAACATGGCCGTATGATGCCAGAACGGTGTATTCCGGTCCTAGGTACTTATTAATGGTCTTGGCCTTGGATGGCGATTCTACAACAACAACGTTCATGTCTATTTCCGCAATATTCCTTTAAGTGGCGCTTTTGCCCTTAATTTAACCCATTTATTCACTGCCCTGTCAGTGCTACCCGCCCGCCGGGATGGCGCGAAAGGCGCCCTGCCAGCTCCAGCTCCAGCAGCACCATTGAGACAGCCGCAGGGGAGCATTGGCAGTTACGGATGATTTCGTCAACACTAACCGGATTAGGCGAAAGCAGCTGGATGACCTTGTCGTGGGCTTTTTCCCCACCATCGCCATCACCTTGGTAAGATAAATTATCTTTATATTTCAATTGGTTATTTTCCTCAAAGGAAAGATTTGGCCGGGTCTTGGGCAGGGCTTCAAGGGCATTAAAAATATCTTGGGCATTTTCGGTCAACCCCGCCCCTTCGCGGATCAGACGGTTGGCCCCGGCGCTTCTAGGGTCCAGTGGCGATCCCGGCACCGCAAACACTTCGCGGCCCTGTTCCAGTGCCATTCTGGCGGTAATTAGCGAGCCTGATTTAATGCCCGCCTCAACCACCACCACGCCCCGGCTTATGCCCGATATAATGCGGTTGCGTCTGGGAAAATGCATGGCCTGGGGTTTGGTTCCCAAAGCCACTTCGGAAATAACGCCCCCTTGTTCTTTTAAGGCGTCATATAATTTTGCGTTTTCTTTGGGGTAAATAACATCTACCCCGCCACCCAGCACACCTATGGTTCCGGTTTTAAGTGCGCCAGTGTGCGCAGACGCATCAACGCCGCGCGCCATGCCCGATGAAATTAAAAATCCACCATTGCCGATTTCGCTCGCTAATTGTTTGGCCAGCTTTTGTGCGTTAAGCGATGCGTTTCTGGCGCCGACTATGGCGATGGAGCGTTTTTTCAAAAGTGATTTGTTGCCAAGCAATGAAATTACCGGCGGTGCATCATATATGCTACCCAGCAGTGGTGGGTAATCTTCATCAAGGCGGGTAATTATCTCGCCGCCGATTTGGTTTAATTTTTCAATTTCCTCAATCGCTTTTTCTTCTTTAAACGGTTTTATTTTTTTTCCGCCCTTGGCTGAAAGTTCAACCGCACCTTCCAGCGCGCTTGCGGCACTGCCAAAACGTTCCAATAATTTATAAAAAGTAACGGGACCGATATTTTCGGTCCGGATTAGGCGTAGCCAGTCAATTTGTTGATTAGCTTTTTTATTCACCTTTTTTCCCGATTTTTGTCTCGCTGCCTTTTAATAGACGGCGAATATTTTCATGGTGGCGAGCCCATACCAGCACTGCCAGCATTGCAGAAAGAATAATATGTTGCGGCGGGGCCAAAAGATAAGAAAATATTGGCGCCCCCGCCAACGCCACCAAGGCGGCCAATGATGAATAGCGTGTAATTGCGGCAACAACCAACCACGTGGCAATCGCCGCCAAACCAACCGGCCAGCTTGTTGCCAATAAAACACCAATGGTGGTGGCAACACCCTTGCCGCCGCGAAAATTCAACCAGACGGGAAAATTGTGCCCCATTACCGCCCAAAAGCCAGCGGCTAATTCGGCGTGAACATTGGGAACAAAATAACCAACCAATAACGCAACCGCGCCACCTTTGCCAATATCAAACAGCAAGGTCAAAAAGGCCGCCGGCTTGTTTCCGGTGCGCAAAACATTAGTAGCGCCAATATTGCCGGAACCAATTTTGCGCAGGTCGCCAAGACCAAAAGCCCTAGCAAAAACCAAACCAAAAGGAATTGATCCCACAAGATAACCAATAATTCCTGCGGCGATGTGAATGGTGGCCATTGTTTTAAGTTCTCAACTGTTCAGTTCGAACACTGTGCGCCCGTCTATTACGGTTCGCAAGACCCGCCCTTGAACCGGGCGTTCATCAAACGGTGTGTTCTTGGCTTTGGAATGCAATTGATCCCCATCCACTTTCCAGCCCTTATCGACATCAAATAATACCAAATCAGCCGGCGCACCTTTTTTCAAGCGCCCGGCATTTAGCCCCAAAAGATCAGCCGGGCCCGAGCTAACCATGGAAAGAGCCTCAATCAGGCTTATGTGCCCGTTGTGAACCAGTTCCAGCGTTATTGCCAGCAATGTTTCCATGCCGACCCCACCGGTTGCGGCCTGGGCGAAGGGTAGGCGTTTTTCATCTTCGTGGCGTGGTGTGTGGTCCGATGCAATGGCGTCAATGGTGCCGTCTTTTATTCCTTCAATAACCGCAACCCTGTCTTCTTCGCTGCGCAGTGGGGGTGAAAGTTTGGCGAATGTGCGATAATCGCCAATTGCCCCTTCGTTGAGCGAGAAATAAGGCGGTGCGGTATCGCAGGTTACGCTCATGCCATCCATCTTGGCTTGGCGAATTGCCTCTATGCTTTCTTTGGTTGAAACATGGGAAAAGTGTAAGCGCCCACCGGTATCGCGGGCCAAGCGTAGGTCGCGTTCAATTATCAAAACTTCGGCAAGTTTCGGTATGGCGGGAAGGCCTAATCTGGTTGCGGTCTCGCCCTCGTTCATGGCGCCGCCTTTGGCCAGACTGGGGTCTTCGGGGTGCTCCATTATCATTAGGCCAAAAGTAGATGCATACAAAAGAACTTGGCGCATGGTTTGGGCGTCGCGTATGGCGGTGTTGCCATCGCTAAAGGCTACCGCGCCGAATTCGGCCAGCAGTCCCATTTCCGAAATCTCAACACCTTCAAGGCCCTTGGTTATGGCGCCATAAGGGTAAACCTTTACCAAACCTGCTTTGCGTGCGGCGCGGGCCACGAATTCCACCACCGAGCCATCATCTATTACCGGGTTGGTGTTGGGCAGGCATACGGCTGTGGTTATTCCGCCCGCAACGGCGGCCTTGCCGGTGGTGGTAAAATCGGAACCAGACATGGCTATGCGCATATCAACCAGACCGGGGGCAAGACATTTACCTTTGCAGTCAATTACCTTGGCATCTTCGGGAACGCTATCTGTAAACATTTGCGGGCCGAAATCTGAAATTACCTCGCCATCGGTCAGGACGCCGCCCATGGCATCTAACCCCGTTGCCGGATCGAGCAGGCGGGCATTTACAAATGCGCTACGGCCCAGTACTTCTTTGGCGTTTTCTGTGGGGGTTGGTTTTGTGCCCATAGTTTTTAAACCCCCTCAATTCCAAGATTTGCACACAGGACTTCAAGGCAGGCCATTCTGACCGCCACACCCATTTCCACCTGTTCACGAATTGCGCTACGCCCGATATCGTCAGCCACGTCGGATGCGATTTCGACGCCACGGTTCATTGGGCCTGGGTGCATGATAAGCGCATCGGGCTTGGCTTTTTCTAGCTTTTCGTAATCAAGCCCGAAAAAGTGAAAGTATTCCCTAACCGACGGGAAGAAGCTTCCGTGCATTCGTTCGGTCTGTAGGCGCAACATCATGACAATGTCGCAATCTTTAAGGCCTGCTTCCATTTCGTAAAAAACTTCAACGCCCAAACGTTCGACATCTGCCGGGATAAGTGTTTTTGGCGCAATCAATCTAACCCTGGCACCCATGGCGTTAAGCAGATGAATGTTGGAACGTGCAACGCGGGAATGCAAAATGTCGCCGCATATGGCAACCTGTAAACCTTCTATGCGCCCCTTGCGCCGGCGAATGGTAAGGGCATCTAACAATGCCTGGGTTGGGTGTTCGTGTCTGCCGTCACCTGCGTTGATAACCGCGCAGTTTACTTTTTCCGCCAACAGTTTTACCGCACCGGCATCACTGTGGCGCACCACCAACACGTCGGGGTGCATGGCGTTTAGGGTCATGGCGGTATCAACCACCGTTTCACCTTTTTTGATGGAACTGGTCGAAACCGACATATTTATGACATCAGCACCAAGGCGCTTACCCGCCAGCTCAAACGAGGTGCGGGTGCGGGTGCTGTCTTCGAAAAACAGGTTCATGACCGTGCGCCCGGTAAGGGTGCTTAGTTTGTTTTCATGGCGACGGTTCAGCTCAACAAAGCTGTCGGCGCGGTCAAGTATGAGGGAAAGTGCAACGGGTGAAAGTCCTTCGATGCCAAGTAGATGGCGATGCGGATAAGCAGTAAAATCGAAAGCTCCGTCGTTCATCAGGGCGCACAATACACCTAACAGGGTTTTTTTCGCAAGCACTTAGAAACAATGCGTTAAAAGCCCAGAAATCAGCATAAAATCAGCCGGCAAACCACATCCAAAGCGGCATGGTTAATATGGCGCCGATGGTGGTGGCGGTGATTATGCCTGCCATCAATGGGCCATCGCCACCCATTTCACGGACCAAAACATAAGATGAGGCAGAGCCGGAAAGCGATGCAAACATTATCATCGCTACAAATGATATTCCCTCAACCCCCATTGTCCCGGCAATCACCCAGGTAAGCGCGGGCAAAACCACAAGCTTAATCGCCGTTGTCTGGATTGAGACCGAGGCATTTTGTTTAAGCGCGCTAAATTCCAACCCGGCACCAACCGCCAGCAGAGCAACGGGCAGGGCGGCCCGGCCCAAAATATCCAACAGCGGTTCAATCACCGGCGGCAAAACAAGACCAAGTCCGTTCATGCCAAAACCGATAACACATCCAATGATCAACGGGTTTTTTGCAACCGCAATAAATGCGGCCATGGGCGTGCGTGCACCATCATGGCTGTCGCCATATCTGACCATTACGCTAACGGCCAAAAGATTGGCCAACGGTACCACCGCCAAAATAGAAATTGCCATTAAGCCGACACCGATTTCCCCCCATAAAACAAAAGCAACCGCAATACCGACATAGGTATTGGGACGAAATGTTCCTTGAAAAAAAGAAGTGAACGATCTGTCGCTAATTTCCAGCCGCTTGCGCATTGCCAGCGCAACCATGGCAACAATAAATGTTGCGGAAAAAAGTGAAAACCCCATCGGCCATACATCGGCCCCGCCTAAATCCGCCCGAACCGCGCTACCGATTACCAGCGAGGGGAAAAATACATAATAGGTAATCCGTTCGGCGGGGGCCCACAGCCCATCATCCACCAGCTTATAACGCTTAATTGCGAAACCGATGACAATTAGAATGAAAACCGGAAGCAGTGCCTGAATGATGGCGTTCATTTATATTGCCCATTCATTTGGTTTTAGCGCTTTCTGCCCGAACGGTTGCGTCAAGCGCGCCTTGTAAAATGTAGGTGGCGGCAAGCTTGTCAACCACTTCGCTTCTGCGTTTGCGGGTCATGTCAACGTCATCAACCAACATGCGTTGAATTGCTGATGTTGAAAGCCGTTCATCCCAGAACGAAATCATTATTTCAAATTTTTCCAAAAGATTGATTGCAAAGGTGCGGGCTGATTGGCAGCGCGGGCCTTCGCTGCCATCCATGCTTACGGGCAAGCCGATGACAATGCCACCAATGTTGAATTCATCAACTATCTGTTTTATGCGCAGGGCATCATTGGTGAATTTGGTATGGTTTAGCGTCTCAAACGGGCTGGCGATGGTTCGGGATGTATCGGACATTGCCAAACCAATGGTTTTACTGCCAAGGTCAAGCCCCAGCAGGCGCTGATCGTTTTGCAGCGCGGCCTTCATTTTGTTAAGTTCCATTACAGCCATGATTAGACTTATAATCTTAATACTGCTCAACTGAAATAGCGCAATGAACATGAATGCAAAAAATATATATATTCCGGTCGCATTGCTGGCGGCGGTTTTTGTTTTTTCCGGTTCAAGTCGGCTTGTTCCGGGTCCGGCACCGGCCCATGCCCAAACAAGCGCTACCGAACCGGGGCAAAGACCGGATGAAGCAGTCGAAGGCGAAATTACCACGGTCGCGCCACCCAGCGCCGACCCCGAGGCATCGCCCGAGATAATTGAAAAAACAATTTCGGTTATGGGTTTTGAAATAATCCCTAAGGGTGGAACCTACGCCGTTAATGCAGACGCAAATGTACGCAAAGGACCGGGAACAGAATTTGATGTTGTTGGTAGCGTAAAGCAGGGTGATTACCTGCAAAGAATTGGACAAATCGAAGGTAAAGACTGGTTTGCTGTCGCGCGCGAAGATAAAGAACCGATAGGTTTTATTTATTCAGGCGTGCTTGTTCCAGTGGTGGATGGAACCTTGATTGAAGAAACCCGCGGGGTAATTATGCAAAACAACATCGCGTGTGAATACCGCCTGCGCTTTGAAGGAAAAACCACCGTCGAAGGCGGCGAATTTGATACGTCTGATTATGAAATACGTTTTCGTTGCGCCGGCGAGGGCGGAAGGGTTGTTTTTTATTCCCACATGTTTTTGACCGAAGCCGCGGTAAAAAATAGTTATCACCAAATAGCCATGGATGTGCGCTCAATCGGTGATGGACTGGAAGAATATCTGACCACTAATTTTCTTTATAACCCGACCACGGGCGAGTTGCGGTTTGACGGCCACACCATCCCCAAATTTGCAGTTCCCCCAAAAATTGCAAAAATAAGGGTAAAAAATTTGCAAGAAGCAATTATTGAGGCAATCAAGATTTCGGTTTCAACCTGGACGGCCCCGGCATGGGAAAGCCTTTTTTCCAAATCCGCTAATTAATCGCCATATTTTAAGGCCCCCCCTGCGCTTGGGCTTGCCCCATTGGCTTGGTGGTGGTACTTTCCGCGCCCAAACAGACCTTAAAAAAAGAACTAGGTAAGAACGAATGTCAATCGATAGGGAAACAGTTAAAAAAATAGCCTATCTGGCCAGAATCCGCGTTGAGGATTCCCAGCTTGACCCGCTGGCAGGTGAAATTTCCGGTATCATGGATTGGATTGAGCAGCTTTCCGAACTGGACACCAACGGGGTTGAACCCATGGCATCGGTTGCCGCCATGACGCTACCCATGCGCAAAGATGCGGTAACAGATGGCAATTGCCGCGATAGCGTTTTAAAAAATGCGCCTGATGGCGAAGACGGATTTTTTGCCGTCCCCAAAGTTGTTGAATAGGGGAAGGCCAAGGTAAAATGACCGAATTAACATCCCTTACAATAGCTGAGGCCCGTGACGGCCTTAATAAAAAAGAATTTTCCGCCAGCGAATTAGCCGAGGCCCACATTGTGGCCATGGAAGCTTCGCGTGATTTAAACGCGTTCATTACCGAAACACCGGAAATAGCACTTGAACGTGCGCGTGAAGCCGATGTTCGTTTTGGTAATGGCAAACCGCTAAGCGCAATGGACGGCATTCCCGTTGCTATTAAAGATTTATTTGCCACCGAAGGCGTGCTTACAACCGCGGCCAGCCATATTCTGGATGGCTTTACCCCGGCCTATGAATCAACCGTTTCGGCAAACTTGCGCGCAAGCGGCGCGGTGATGTTGGGCAAAACAAACTTGGATGAATTCGCCATGGGTTCGGCCAACATTACGTCTTATTACGGTAACGTCAAAAACCCGTGGAAAGCATCAAGCGGAAAAAACGCCGGTAAAGATTTGGTCCCGGGTGGTTCGTCCGGTGGTTCGGCCGCAGCCGTTGCGTCAGGCATTGCCATGGCCGCAACCGGAACCGATACCGGTGGATCAATTCGCCAACCGGCGAGCTTTACCGGCATTGTCGGCCTTAAGCCCACTTATGGGCGTTGTTCGCGTTGGGGCACCGTTGCTTTTGCTTCCAGCCTTGATCAAGCAGGCCCCATGACCAAAACCGTGCGCGATAGCGCCATTATGTTGCAAGCCATGGCCGGACATGACGCCAAGGATTCAACCTCTGCCGATATGAAATTGCCCGATTTCGAAAGCGCATTAACGGGTGATATCCGTGGCCTGAAAGTCGGCGTGCCGAGCGAATACCGGATTGACGGTATGGACCCAGAAATTATTGCCATCTGGGACAAGGGCATCGAATGGCTTAAATCAGCCGGTGCGGAAATTATTGATGTATCGCTTCCCACCACCAAATACGCATTGCCGACATATTATATTGTCGCACCCGCCGAAGCATCGGCCAACCTTGCGCGTTATGACGGTGTGCGTTTTGGCCTTAGGGTGCCGGGTGAAAGCCTTGATGATATGTATATGAACACCCGGGGTGAGGGCTTCGGGGCCGAGGTCAAGCGCCGCATTCTTATTGGCACTTACGTTTTATCGGCTGGTTATTACGATGCTTATTACCTAAAAGCACAAAGGGTTCGCACGTTAATTGCGGAAGATTTCAAAAAAGCATTTGCCAAGGTTGATGTTTTGTTGACCCCGACCGCACCCAGCG
>JAOULV010000040.1 GCA_029881835.1 Rhodospirillaceae bacterium | reverse complement strand
CAATGTATATAACTTGACCCAGATCATCGGCAAATTCCGGGTGCCTGAAATTGCCCATTCCCACAGGGGTAACCGCCGTCATTTCCTTAAGCGCACCCCCTTTGCGCTGTAGCTTTGCCGCAACTGGGGAAAATATATCGCGCCCATGAAAACTGGCTGAAACATTTTTTGCAGGCTGGTTAATTGTGTATATTTCTACCCCTTCCGGCCAACGCCTTATGGTGTGTTCAAAAATACCGTTAAGCGGCCCAACAAACCACCTGCCGCCGGCCATAACTGCACCGGGCAAGCGCGCATCGGTTCCGACATCGGGATCAACAACGCAAATGAATATAGTTCCTGTGGGGAAGTGTTCGGCCATTGATGCCAGCAAAATGGAAGACGCCCCAATATCAAAGGCCGGGGCATCGACCATTAGGTCTATTATGGAAATCTCAGGCGCTTCACGCAAAACCGCCGCCTTCATTTGCCCCGTATAGGGCAAACCGAAGTCGCAAAAAAGGGCTATTGGCCCAAGTTTATTTTTTGAATTAGCTGTCATGGCTCAACATTGCCCTAACTAATAATGTTTGGACAACCGTTGTTTTTAATTTGCCACGTTATTTTAAGCGCCTTCACCCCAACCTGAACCGTCGGAATTTTCCTTGGCGGCGATAACTGCTTTTTGCACTTTTTCAAATGCCCTGACCTCTAGCTGGCGAACACGCTCACGCGATATGCCGTAGCTTTCACCCAATTCTTCCAGGGTAATGGGGTCTTCTTTAAGCCTGCGCTCGGTAAATATATGCAGTTCGCGCTCATCCAGAGCTTTAAGTGCCGTGGAAAGCATTTCTTGATGCATTGATCTTTCTTGCGAATTAGCCGTGAATTCTTCCGGGCTGGCGCCTTCGTCTATCAGGGTATCTTGAAATTCTGCCGTGCCGTCTTCGCCCTGCGAAAGCGGTGCATTAAGGCTAAGGTCGCGCGAGGCAAGCCTGCGATCCATGTTTATTATATCGTGTTCAGATATTTTCAGGTCTCGGGCCAGTGCGGTTGCCTGTTCAGGCAGCAATTCACCGCTACCTGTTATGCCAAGGCGCGCCTTGTGCTTGCGCAAGCTGAAGAAAAGCTTCTTTTGTGCGGCTACGGTTCCCATTTTAACCAGCGACCATGATTTAAGAACGTATTCTGTGATTGATGCCTTTATCCACCACATGGCATAGGTTGAAAGGCGAAATCCCTTGTATGGGTCAAATTTTTTGACTGCCTTCATCAGGCCAATGTTGCCTTCGCTAATAAGGTCGGAAACCGGAAGGCCATAACCGCGATAACCCATAGCTATTTTTGCCACCAAGCGCAGATGGCTGGTAACAAGCTTGTGCGCCGCTTCAACGTCACCGTCTTCGGCGTAGCGCACCGCCAGCACGTATTCTTCTTCGGGCTTGAGCATGGGGTATGACCACGCCTCGCGGAAAAAATGCGCAAGACCGCTTTCCGATGCATTTTCACGCAACACGGATGGTAGTTTAGGTTGATTTACGGGTGGGTTATATGCACTCATTTGGCGCTATCCTCCTCAGAAGCAATAGTCCTATTAAAAAACGGCACAATTAAGGAAACTGTGGGCGTTTTTGTATTTGGCCAGCCTTTTCGGCCTGACCGTCAACAATCGGCCCCTTCATGGGCACCGAACGAGGGCGACATTACATAAATACCTGAGCTATGTCAATGGTTACTTGTGGAAAAAATGAAAAAAACCGTAAAAAATACAACAATAACAACAAGTTGTAATATTAGAAAAATATAAATTAAGCAGTCGGTTGCATCCATTATTTTCAATGATGGCCCCGGATTTAATGCTTTCGATTGTTCGCCCCGGGGAAAATGTGGGATATTTGGTAAAATGCATAAAATGCCGCCACCAATATTGATGATGACCATAAATCATAAAGCGCAACTTTCGCAAAACCGCGCCGGGTTAATGGCGCGCGCGGGCGCGGCCTTGGCGGGTATCTTGCTGGTTGCAATCGTGTTGCTTGGCCACAATGTCGCATTTGCCCAAACAGCTACCCAAACAGTTGCCCAAAAATTTGATGGCGCCGATGGCCAAACAAACAATAACAAGGTTTTTTTTCGCCCTATCCCTGCGCGTGAACCGGGCGATGTTCGCATCGGGGTTTTGGCTTTTCGTGGTGCCGAACATGTTTACAAGCAATGGCAGCCACTGAGCGATTATCTTAGTGGGCAAATTCCAGAACGAAAGTTTACGATTGTTCCGTTGTCCTTGTCAGAAGTTGAAAGCGTTGTTTCTAACAAAGCTGTTGATTTTATTCTTACCAATCCTGGCAATTATGCATCAATAGAGGCCAAGTTTGGCGTAACCAGAATTGCTACATTACAATCTGAAAATTCGGTTTTAGTTGGAAACTTTTTTGGCGCAACAATATTTACCCGTAGCGACAGAGCGGACATAAAAAAAATTAGCGACCTAAAAGGTAAATCGTTCATGGCCATTGGCAAAAATGCCTTTGGCGGTTTTCAAATGGCATGGCGTGAATTTATCAAATCAGGGATTGATCCATTTTCTGATTTTTCCCAAATTTTATATTCTGGTTTCCCCCAAGACGCAGTGGTTGATGGCGTTCTTTCGGGCAAAGTTGATAGCGGAACAGTAAGAACCGGGGTTCTTGAAAGCCTTGCCCAAGAAGGGAAAATAAATCTCAGCGACATTCGTATCCTTTCCCAACGCGATGTACCGGGTTTTACATATTTATTGAGCACCGATCTTTATCCCGAATGGCCGTTTGCAAAGCTAACGCACGCATCGCAGGACCTGGCGCAAAAAGTTGTTATTCAATTGCTAAGCATGACGCCAGATCATCCGGTTGCGCAAAGCGGCGGGTATTCGGGCTGGACAGTGCCGTTGGATTATCTTCCGGTGCATAATCTGCTTAAGGAATTGCGTATAAGCCCGTATGATGTTTCCGCCAAAATTAGCGTTAGCGACATTATTGAACAGTATTTGCATTGGGCATTATTTGCATTGATACTGTTGCTTATTGGGCTGTTTTGGGGTGTCAGGGTAGAGTACCTTGTGACCAAGCGCACCAGAGAGCTTTCCAAAGCCAATGATGAACTGACCCATCAGATAGCCGAGATCAAGCGCCTAGAAGACATAGCGCGCAAACGCCAAAACGAATTGGCACATATTTCCAGGGTAAATACCATTGGCGAGCTTACGGCGAGCCTTGCCCATGAAATAAACCAACCGCTTTCTGCTATATCAAATTATGCCCAAGGGTGTGTACGCCGCCTAAAAAATCTTAGCGGTGCCAATGATGGCGAAAGCAGGGATATTTTGGACGCCATGAAACGTGTCGCCAGCGAAGCCGAGCGCGCCAGCCAAGTTATAAAGCGCATCCGCGAGCTTGTGCGTAAAAGCGAAGCATCAATGGAAGAAATGGATATTTCAAAAGCGCTAAAAGATGCGGTTGAAATAATTCAGCCCGAAGCCCTGCGCAACGGGATTGTTGTTAAAATTAATAAAACCGCCCTTCCCCACGCCATAGTGGCGGATAAAATCCAGATTGAGCAGGTTTTGCTCAACCTTATCGGTAACGCAATGGAATCAACAATGTCTGTGTCCGGACCTCGTACAATTATTATAAACACCGGCATGAACACAGACGGCGAGGCGGTCGTATCAATAAAAGACAACGGTATTGGTATTGGTGAAAAAGACGCCGAACAACTGTTTGAAGCCTTCTACACCACCAAAACCAAAGGTATGGGAATGGGTCTTTCGATTAGCCGAACCATAATTGAAACTTACGGTGGCAGGTTATGGGCCGAGCCATCGCCAGACGGCGGTGCAATATTTGGTTTTTCCATACCCGCATCCGATACAATAAAACCAGAAAGGCCGATAAATGCCGCATAGCAACCGTTTAAGTGGTGAAAATACCGATAACAAAGACGCGGTTGTTTTTGTTGTCGACGATGATGACGCGGTTCGGGAATCCCTTAGCTGGCTTATTTCATCCATCGGCTTGAAGGTCGAAACATACCCGTCGGCACAAGATTTTCTTGATAGCTTTATCCCTGAAAAACATGGTTGTCTGATTGTTGATGTTCGCATGCCGGGCATGAACGGGCTTGAATTGCAGCGCAAACTTGCCGACAAGGCGACCTGCCTGCCGGTTATTGTTATTACCGGACACGGTGATGTTCAAATGGCGGTCCGGGCGATGAAAGATGGGGCTTTTGATTTTGTCGAAAAACCGTTTAACGACAACACAATCATTGAACACGTAGAAAAAGCGGTGCGCGAATGTAAAAACAGGCGTAGCAAGGAATCATTGAAACAAGAAATACAATCGCTGATCGCGCTTTTAACACCGCGCGAAAATGAAATTATGGACATGATCGTCAATGGCGAAACCAATAAATCCATCGCCCGCAATCTATCCATTAGCGACAAAACGGTTGAGGCCCACCGCGCCAAGGTGATGGAAAAAATGCAATCTTCATCATTGGCCGAGCTAATGCGCAAGGTTTTGGCATCTGACATTAGAACTGGGTAATTTTTAATATTAGAAAAAATACCCACACAAGGTAGGGATTACCCTAATATTACAATCCCCCACATAACTGTAATATTTTCCCTGAAACGGATTCCCATCGGGAGTATTCGTTTGCATTTTATTAGCTACTATACAGTCCCCAAAAACTTAAAGCGCCGAAAGGCGCTTTTTTTTGGCAAATTATTTCATTCACCCCTTCTCGCGGGGTAAAAAAAAGCCTAATTTGGGGCAATGGAAAAACCAATTAAAATAATTATGGCCAGCCCACGCGGGTTTTGCGCCGGGGTTGACCGGGCCATTGAAATTGTCAAAACAGCTTTGGTTAAATATGGTGCCCCCATATATGTGCGCCACCAAATTGTTCACAACAAGTATGTGGTTGAAGAGCTTGAATCCTTGGGCGCTATTTTTGTAAAAAGCATTGACGAGGTTCCCGATGATGCATGGGTGGTGTTCAGTGCCCACGGCGTTGCCGAAAAAGTTGAAAATAAAGCACGGTTACGTGGACTTCCCTACATTGATGCGGCTTGCCCTTTGGTTTTAAAGGTCCATAGCCAAGGCCAGCGTGCGGCAAAAAACAACCGCGAAGTAATACTAATCGGCCATGCCGGCCACCCCGAGGTCGAGGGAACGTTGGGCAGAATACCCGGCAAAACATATTTAGTCGCCGACATTAAAGACGTTAATGCCCTTGAGGTAACAAACCCTGATAACCTTTCATATCTTACACAAACCACACTAAGCGTTGATGACACCCGCGATATTATAAGCGCGCTGAAATCACGTTTCCCAAATATCGAAGGCCCCGATCTGGATGATATTTGTTATGCCACCCAAAACCGGCAAACGGCGGCACGAGATGTTGCAAAAATGGTTGAACTGTTGCTTGTTGTGGGGGGTAAAAACAGCTCTAACTCAAACAGGTTGTGCGAGATTGGAAAATCCGAAGGAATCCCCAGCTACCTTATTGATGATGCATCAATGATAGACGCCGCATGGCTTGATGGAATATCAACAATCGGCATAACCGCTGGTGCATCTGCGCCCGAAGTTCTGGTTGACGGTGTGGTTGAAAAATTAAAACAGTTTGGCGAAACATCTGTTGAAACATTATCTGGAATTGAAGAAAACATGACCTTTAATTTGCCAAAAATACTTAAATAGCAAACTTTATCTCCTTAAGCACACCCTTAGCACATCGGCCGCCAAAAATCCCGAACGCGCCGCCCCTTCTAATGTTGCGGGCAAGCCGGTTGCGATCCAATCACCAGCAATAAACAGGTTTTCCAACTTGCTTGCGCTTGAAGGTCGGGTAGCGTCAATCTTTGGGCTTGCGCTAAAGGTTGCCGACTTTTCCTTTATCACCCGGTATTCAGGCATGTTCCCGCCACCTAATAAATTACCAACCTCGGACCACACTAATCTGGCAATGGTATCGCTATCGTTTTGCGCTAATTGGTTGGCGGCACTTATGGTGACCGAGGCAACATTTTTGCGGCGAAAAAGCCAGTGTGCGTGCGAACCTATTAAACCTGTCATTTGCGGGGTTTGCACCGAAGAATTAGTTTTAAAATGAACGTTTATTATCGGGTTAAATTCAGGTGGTTTGGGCAATGACGGTAAAATATTGTGTGCCTGCGCCCACGGCAGAGCCACGATTAGCGCATCATCTGTTTTTAGGTCTATTTCTTGGTCGCGAAAAATAAGTTTGCTGGCCTTGTTGTTGCTGGCCTCCACCCTTTTTAAGGTTGCGCCATAACGTATATCCAACCGCCCGGCAACCGGTTCGACAAATGCTTTGGATAGACCGTTTAGGGCAAACACCGGGCGGGAATAATGCCCCCCACGCAACAGCGTTTCAGAAAGAACATTGCGCACTAGCTTGGCGCTTGCTTCATTTGGCGGCGTATTCATAACCGCCAACACCAAAGGAAGCCAGAAGCTATCCCAGCGGGCAGATGATGTATCCAATGCGTCGGCAATAGGTATGTTGCGGTTTAGCTTTCTGTAATCATTCAGCAGATTCCATGTGTTAGCCCCTGGTGGTTTTTTATGCAGCCATGGAATTTTCCCTCTCCCGCCGTCAACCGTCCAAGTAGAATTATTTTTTAAATCAATAAAATCAAATGCTGCGTTTTTTGTAATATATAGCTGGCTAGCATCGGCCATTTCTAAGATTGATTTATTGGACGAAAGGATCAGATGGTTACCGTTATCAATTTCCAATCCCAGATTTTCGTCAAAAAAGGTCCTGCACCTGCCGCCGGGATGGTCGGTAGATTCAAAAACAATTACTTTTTCACCCTGTTCGGATAACCGTTTGGCCGCCGCAAGGCCGGAAATACCGGCGCCGATTATGTAAACCGCGCTCAAGCAAACAAAGCCGCCCTTGCGGCAATTATTATTTTTTCAAACTTGTTTATGTGCATGCCCGCATAAGGATAATGCCACCCGCGATTTATCATTTTTTCCAAAATACGCTTATAAACCGCTTTCATTATTCTAACCGGGCGGGTTTTTTTAGGCGGCAGTTCAGTTAAGTTATTGCCGGCCTTATTAAAATATTCTTGTGCCAATGTTGCCATCTGTTCAAGCGCGCGCGGTAAATTATCGTCTTGTAAAATTTCCGCTGGCTCGCTTGACGTTATTGAATTTTGACGCAACAGCGAAAGTGGAATGTAAACCCTTCCATCACCTGCGTCTTCCGCAAGGTCGCGCAAAATATTGGTAAGCTGTAAAGCCCGGCCAAGATTTACCGCCAAATCATTTGCAGCTTCACCCTTGAGGCCAAATATTCGATTGGATATTTTTCCCACCGCCGAGGCAACCCGGTCCATGTAAATATTTAATTCATCCATATCATTCATGGTTACTTGGCCCACCGCATCTGATTTCATGCCGTCAATAACGGCAAAAAGATCATCCCTGTCTATACGATAATTCTGAACCGTTCTGGAAAAACCATCGGAAAAGGCGACCGCCTCGGTTCCATCCATTATGTCATCGATGCGGTGTTTCCAATGATCAAGAAGCTCTATCTTATCTTCTTTTGCAAGGTCACCATCGGCAATATCGTCAACCGATCGGCAAAATGAATATATTTCAAAAATTGCCTCGCGCTTATCATGCGGCAAAAGGCGCATGGCCCAGTAAAAAGAGCTAGGCGCGGCGTGCAACGATGGCGGAACCATTTTAGATTTGGCTGTTTTTGGATTTTCTGGCCGTTGGTTGTTCATGCTTGGCACATTAACCCATGATCGCACCACGGAAAAAGTAAAATAATGATTTTATTTTTCCCAATTCTACCCTGTTTGATAAA
Source organism: Rhodospirillaceae bacterium (assembly GCA_029881835.1). Taxonomy (GTDB): domain Bacteria; phylum Pseudomonadota; class Alphaproteobacteria; order Rhodospirillales; family Magnetovibrionaceae; genus DAOVVL01. Next base: position 1,066 of record JAOULV010000040.1, on the reverse strand, counting down.
GGATCTGTATGTTTTAGCTTAGCTGATAATTGTTGGGCGATTGCCCTTATGCCGCTTGCTTCGCGCCCCAGCGGGCCGCCGAGCGATTTTCCCAAAGGTGCGGCTTCAAGTAACAATTTATCTATTTCAACAATCATTCTGTCTTGCACCCTTTTTAACTGAGGTGTCATTTTTTCCGCCGCAAGGTCGCTTACACTTGCCCCATCCTCATCCATCCAGTTTAGGGGAAGATAAACCCTGTTTAATTCCAGATAATCAACTTTCATGTCTTGCAAGTGATTTAATACCTGCAACGCCGCGCACAATGCATCGGATGGCGCTTTGTCTGATGACGAATTTCCCGAAATATCCATAAGGTACCTGCCAACCGGGGCGGCCGATAGCGAGCAATAATCCATCAATTCCTGCCACGAATAATATCTGTTCTTTACAGCGTCTTGGCGAAATGCCTTTAACAGATTACGGCAATGAATTGCGCTTATTCCACTATCGCTTAAGCTCTGGCGCATTGTTGCGGCGGCAGAAAAGCGCACATCGCCACCAACGCTGGTGCCAAGCAGCGTTTTTTCCATATCGTCCAATATTGATAATTTTTCGTCCGAACCGATATTGGGCTCATCTGCAACGTCATCGGCGCTACGGGCAAAATTATAAAACGCCATTACATGGTCGCGCATATGTTTTGGCAATAGAAACGAAGCTACGGGGAAATTCTCGTTTCCAGCGTTTTTTTCTGATGTGCCAGATGTAATGGAATTCATCGCCATGTGGCGCCCGTTCTAAATATAAAAACTAACGAGGAGGATGCGCCAAATCCCTAATTTAGTGAATAAAAAGGTTATTTTTGCGCTTGCTGAAGAGAGGAAACTTTTGTTCTTAACACTTGCAACAACCCTTCTACGGTTCCACCCTTTTGTTTTATTACCGAGGCAAATTCCGAACGCTGGGTTTGGCCCATGGAAATACCTTCGACGTAGACATCAACTATTCTGTATTCATCGCCATTTTGTCTTACGCGCCAATCAACCCGGATAACGTCTTTGCTGTTGGGGCGAACCAGTTCAGA
>JAOULV010000308.1 GCA_029881835.1 Rhodospirillaceae bacterium | reverse complement strand
AAATTCTGTTTCTTCGTTTTCTAGCATTGCCTTGAAAAATTTTTCCGCCGCCAGTTCATCACCGTTTAATTGCGCCGATTGTGCTTTCAATAATAATGTCAGTGGTGGGTCACCCAACAAACCATCGGCGCGTTTGACCTGACGTGCGGCTTCGCGCGCGTCACCGGCGGCAACCGCCACCATGCCTTGGGTCAGGGCTTTGTAGCCTTTGCGTGAACGCCGTTGTTTGATTGTATTGCCCACCATTGCCGGCGCGCGGGTTATAAAAAGCCACATCCGGTAAGCCAGCGCTACTATCAGCGCAAACAAAACGGCTGTGCCCACCAGCACCCCTACCGATGTTTCAATTTGCCAGCCACCCCAGTTAAGCGAAACCGCGCCGGGGTTACCTGCAACCCACACCGCGCCCCACGAAACAAGGGCAACAAAAATTATGAACAGAACAAGGCGTATCATTTTTAAATAATTTTCTCCGGCGTTTTCTTGTTCGCGTTATTCAGTGGCCGCGCCAAGCTTGGCAAGGGCATGGTTATTTAATGTTTCAAGCGCACTTGCCGCCATTAAGCGGGCATCGCTATCGCCCAGCCACGGTGCGGCCAATGCACCTGCGTCACCTTCTAATGCTTTCATCGCAACAACCGCTTCATCCAATGCGCCAACCTGAAGCGCCCCATCGGCCAGGGCAAGCGCGCGCTCAACCGGATCGGTTGCAGTTGCGGGGTCGGTTCTGCGCACAACTATCAAACCACCAATGCGGTCTTTTATTTCACCCATCCAGCCGTTATCAGAACCACGCAAGCGCGTGCGCATAATTTCGGTGGAAAGGTCTTTAAAGCGCGCGGTTAATGTTGCAACCGTTGGAATGCCGGCTTCACTGTGCGGTTTTAACGCGCCAATTGCCTGCATGACCCCTGCATCGTCGCCTGCAACTTTTTCCAACACATTTAGTTCGGCCACAAATGGCGCCTCGCCACTTAGGCGTGCGGCAAGCTGGGTTGTGGCCAGCACCAAAGCTTGGGCTGACGAGGTTGGGTCACGGGTAATTTGCGGGCGCTGTTCAAGCTCGCCCAAGCGTTGTTCGATTGCGTCCAAACGCTGAACTATGTTTTCAAGCGCACCTTCAATATTTGTAATATTTTTCTGCTCGCCTGTTTGTGTTTCTTGTGGTGCTTGCTGTGATGGCTGTTCTTGAGCTTGGGCCAACTCTTGAACTTGGTCTTGGGATTCTGTTGTTAGGCCGTTTTGCGCATCAATTTTGCTTTGCTCGCCCTCAATGTTTGATGGGCTTGGTGGATTTGCGACAATTTGCGGGGGAACGGGAAAATCATCAGGTTTTGAAATACCGCGAACTTTGGCAATAATGGGTTTTATGCTGGGCCCGATTTCAGGCCAAAAAGCCCAACCGCCAACACCAATTACCAAAACAAATACCACCAACCAAACGGCCCCGCCTTTGGATGTGGGCGTTGTTTCGGCCGGCGGAGATAATTGTTCTTTTTCCGCAGGCTTGGTTTTATCGGTGGTGTTTTTATTTTCTTTTTTGTTGTCCATGAAAGAGCCGTTCCTTCAATGTAATTATGTGCGCTTTAAATGGTTGTGGCCGTGATAAATACTAGCACTTTAATTCCCAACTTAAAAATGCCCGACTTAAAATGCATACTCACCCAAAGCCCCCCACAGTTTAATGACGAATATCAATTGCCAATTAGCGCCAAAAGCGCTTGCTGTTCGGGCGTTTTGGCAACCTTTATTTCGCGCCAGCCAAGGGTTTCAACCATTTTTTTAACCCCGTCCGACAGGCAATATGCGCTGATATGCGAAAGCTTGTTTTCAAGCCCGGCTTTTTTAATTAACGCCACAAATGTTTTGGCGGTGCGCGGTGAATAAAACAATACCCCGTCAATCAAGCCGTCATTTATTGCCCCTGCGCCATTTGCCGGAAAAGTATCGGGTGTTTTTGCGCGGTACAAAACCTGACGGCGGTATTTAAAACCAGCCTTAACAAGCATCCCTTCGAGGTCGCCCGCCAGATGGGTTCCCGCACCGTGAAATAATTCGCCCCCGCTTGGATCAAGCATGTCTTTTGCTAGTTGGCTAAGGGCGACAACGTCGCCTTCGGCGCTTTTAATTTTTGTAAAACCGTTTTGTTCAAGTTCGCGCGCGGTGGCATCACCCACCGCAAGGGATAAAATATTTTTTTCATCCGAACGGTTTGCAAATGCCCTGACCCCG
>JAOULV010000307.1 GCA_029881835.1 Rhodospirillaceae bacterium | reverse complement strand
AAATCAGCACGAACGAAATCAACATAAACCAAGGTAGCGCTTTCAAAGCTAGTGCCGGTCAGGTTTCCACGATTAAACTTTACATTAAAAAGGTATGATCCCTTGAAATTACCATCAGACATATCCATTTCGCTAAAATCTTCGTAGCGCAAATCACACTGTGGGCACGATTTGCCAGGATTTTCTGTATTGAAGCTTCCTTTTTGATAGACCCTTGTTATTTCCTCTACGGTGCCACAAGAAGATACGGCAACGGCAATCCCCACAATTGCCATTAGTGCGCCAATGGAGCGTGAATAATGGGAAATTTTACTTGCGATCAATAATTCATTTTTTTTCATCATTTTAAATCCTGTCATTCGTCAGGGAATATAATTATTGGTGGTTCTGGCAAAGGCTTCAAACACCTGTGGTAGCTTAATGTTTCGCGCTTCCAATGCTGATTTACGCATTGAAACAACGTACTGCTTTGATGTTTGTATCGGAATTTGATCTATTGATTTTCGCCCACTTATTATATCCAGGGCCATGTTGGCGGCAACCTCGCCTTGCTCGTAAGGCGAAACCCCGACAGAAATCATTACGCCATCATCGGTATTAAAAATGTTCATCCCCAAAACCGGAATTGGGGAATTTTCCTCTGTCCATGTTGCGACTTCTTTGGGTGATACGGTGTTTGATGGACCGCTTTTTTTATCCATCGCAGACTTATCGCGATAAAGTTTGCGGTATCCGCCAACTAATAAAAACTCGGCCTCGTTAGCGGAATTGAGAACATATTCTTTCCACTCTGGAAATGTATCGAAACTTTTATGCCCATTATAAATAACCGGATCCCAACTTTCTGTTTGCATGTAATTATGGTCACGGTCGGCTGAGTGGGATTTGTCAGATATAAACGTTGCGCGCGGTGCCCCCCTCAGTCCGGTGCTGGCGGCAATTGTTTGCATCATTTCTGACAGCGCCTTAACTGGTTTTCTCTCATAAATTCCGGTTACGTTGCCTGCTTTATCGTATCCGTAAGGTTCAACACTGCCGTTTACACCAACAAAGACAATTTTTATCCGGGGGTGATCGACAAAATATTTGGCCGCCAGCTTTTGTGCATCATCATCAACCGCAATCAACACGTCTGGTTCCAGGTTTTCAATTACATTGCGAACGCTAATTCCCACACGCCTTAGATAATCTTTGCTGGTGTGGTTTTTTGTATCCATAAAATAATGACGGATATCAATCCAGCTTTTGTCAGCCAAAATACGGTCCAGGCCAACATCCACTTCTTTTGTCCAGATGTAATCTGTAGCGTAGCTCTGCAAAATCATTATTCTTGGTCTGTGGGTGCTAGTCCACATTACAACGAACACAAGCGAAATGAAAAAAGCGCTCATAAAAAGGATTTTTAGGTTTTTTCCCATTACAAAATCCCCAACGATTTCCAAAAAGGTATGGATGCATAAATTGCAATTATTTTGCACACAAATAGAACAAAATGCATAACCGCAACCCGTTGGTCATCGGTGCGCGCACCATGTCCGGCCATAGAAACAAACTGGGCATAAAAAGATGCCTGATACGGCCAAATAAAAGATTCCGCCAATAGCAAAATAATAAACCCTATCAACCATGGGTTAAAACCAATGTGCAGTGCGGTGGGTATAAGTATTGATGCAAATATAATCACCGTCGCATTGATGGGCAGTGCCAAGCGCACCACGAACATAGTCGCGGCAACAATCAATACAAAGGTAATAAAATTACCCGACATAAAATCGGCTATCCATGTAAGGTTTGCCGTAAGCCATACATCAAGTTCTACGTGGCGGATAATGGAAACAAGTCCAACCAGCGCACCTAAGAAAAACAGAAAGCTCCAGTCGATTTTTGTGCGAAAATCATTTTTTTCCAAAAAACCAAACATTAACAAGCTAAACAGTATTGCCAATGCAACCCATGGAATATCTATGCGGTGCATTGCCGACGTTAAAAAACTTGCCATCAGCGCAACAAGGCCTATCACGCCAGCCCATTCAGGTGCGGACATAGGGCCCAACATATGCATTTGTTCGTTAACTGTGTGCTTGGGGATGGCTGGGTTTCCGCTTGTGCGAAACAAAGCAAAGTTGGCAATCCAATAAAGAACAAATAACACACCGCCACAAACTGATGCGGCATAAAGCCAGTGCAGCCATTGAAATAAAAATTGTTCTTGTGGTGGCAGCATGCCAAAGATC
>JAOULV010000306.1 GCA_029881835.1 Rhodospirillaceae bacterium | reverse complement strand
CACCCGGTCTTGCGGGCCCGCGGTATCACCGGAATTTCTTAAATCAAGGGTAGTGGGGGTAAGGTTTTTTTCCGCTGCAATTTTCAACAACCCTTTAAGCGCTATTCGCCCACACGCCTGATAATCGCCAATGGCATCACCGTCCAAACTTTCAATTGCCTTGCAGGTTTCACCATCAACTTTTTTTGCCCCTTGGTAATTAAGGTAATGCGAAAGATCGGAACTGATAACCACTAACGTTTCATCACCACCCCACAGCATTTCCAATATTTCTTTTATTTCATCGGCACTGGAATCGCCCACCACCATGGGGATTAATTCAAAATCATCACCCAATACCGTTTGCAAAAATGGCAACTGAACCTCAAGCGAATGTTCTTGGGTGTGGGTTGCGTCAAAAACCGAAACTTGGGGAAGGTTTAACAATACCCCATCCATTGAATGGTCAATTTTTACCTGCCCAAGCGGGGTCAAAAATGCATTTGCTGACGAAAGTGCCGCACCCCTGAGCGCCACCCGGTGACACGGCCCCAAAAGTACAACTTTTTTTATCAAGCCCTTGCTTGGGCCCAATAGTTTGTACGCGCTAGCGGCAACCGGGCCGGAATAAACATAACCCGCATGGGGCACGACTATGGCCTTTGGCGCAAATGGCGGGGCATCCGTTTTGGCAGAGCCAAGAAACGCCTTAATTTCGGAAAAAAGCGTATCTGGGTCATCAGAATAAAATGCCCCGGCGACGGCTGGTCTGCGTACAATAGACATCATAATTTAAAGGTAGCCCGTTTGCGAAAAGATGCAAACAGGCACATATTTATCCCATGAAAAACGCTAAAATAGACACCGATATTGTCCAAAACGCCCATCCCGGGCGCTATTGGCACGCCTTGAATGATGGCCGGGTCCAGTGCGACCTTTGCCCCCGGGCATGCAAACTGCACGATGGGCAGCGCGGCCTTTGTTTTGTGCGTGCCGCCTATGGGGGCGAAGTGGTGCTTACCACTTATGGGCGCTCATCGGGTTTTTGTATTGACCCGATTGAAAAAAAACCCTTAAACCATTTTTTGCCCGGCACCCCGGTTTTCAGCTTTGGCACCGCCGGATGCAACCTGACGTGCAAGTTTTGCCAAAACTGGGATATTTCCAAAGCGCGCGAATTTGACGTACTGGCCGACCAGGCCAGCCCCGAAGCCATAGCCAAGGCCGCCCATGACATGGGGTGTAAATCGGTTGCCTATACCTACAATGACCCGGTCATATTTTTGGAATATGCGGTTGATGTGGCCAAGGCGTGCAGGGAAAAAGGGATTAAATCGGTTGCGGTTACGGCTGGCTACATTTCACCCGAACCGGCCAAGGAATTTTTTTCTTATATGGATGCGGCCAATGTGGATTTAAAAGGATTCACCGATGATTTTTACCAAAACCTTTGCACCGGGCATTTAGCCGATGTGCTCGATACGCTGGTTTACATTAAAAAAGAAACCAACGTGTGGTTAGAAACCACAACATTGTTAATACCCGGGCAAAATGACAGCGCCGAAGAATTAGACGCCATGACCAAGTGGGTTGTTAAAAACCTAGGCCCCGATGTACCAATGCATTTTTCCGCATTCCACCCAGATTGGAAAATGCGCGACATCCCCAATACCAGCATTGCAACCCTGAAACGGGCCAGAGAAATAGCCATTAAAAACGGGGTGCATTATGCCTATACCGGAAATGTGCACGACTTTGACGGCGAAAGCACTTATTGTCATGGTTGTGGCCAGATTCTTATCGGGCGCGATTGGTATGAGCTTTCAACATGGAATTTAGACCATGACGGAAAATGCAATAAATGCGGTGAAAAATGCGCAGGCGTATTTGAAGACCACCCCGGAACGTGGGGGGCAAAGCGCAGGCCTGTGCGCATGGCGAAATACGCAACGGTCTGATATTTTTTACCGGGCTAGCTTTGCATGATTAAAAAAAATCATATCCTGTTTGGTTTAAAAATTGCGCTGTCGCTTGCGCTTGTCGGCTATGTCCTGCAAAGCGTTGGGCTCGGGCGCGCACTCAACCACATTCTTGGCGCCTCACCCATGTTTCTGTTGTTTGCCGGGTTGTTGATGGTGACGCAGGCATTTATAGGTGCATTTCGCTGGCAGGAAGTATTGAAAATTTATAATAGCCCGCTCAGCTATTGGCAGGCATTTAGGTTTTTTTATATTGGCGCTTTTTTTAATCAAGCCCTTCCG
>JAOULV010000305.1 GCA_029881835.1 Rhodospirillaceae bacterium | reverse complement strand
CCCACCGCCATAGTTGTTGATGGATATGGGTTCCTCGCCGGTGACCTTGTCGCCTAACAAAGTGTATCTTGAGGTTCCATCAAACCAGCGGTATTCAGGGATAACGTGTTCATCCCAGGTGAAGTCACCTTTCATACCGTTATAGGTTTCATGACCTTTGTCGTTGTGTTCTTTAATCGGTTTGCCTTTTTCATCCAGCCTGCCGGCGGTTGACCAATCCCACGACATTTTGGTGGGGAAACCACCGCGGGCGTACGCCGGAATGTGGCAAGTCTGGCACGCTATCACATCGGTATGGTCGTTCAATTTTGCATTGACCGTATCGGGATGCGGTGTCGTGCCATGGCATGATTCACAACTGGCCCGGCTACCATCGGTGCGACCGGGGATATCGATGCCGCTAAGGTCTTTGGCTTTAACGGCATAACGGCTTCCTTGCACAAGGTGGTTATCACCGCCATGACATTTGGAGCACGCAAAGTTTAGCCCTTCTGAGCTCATATGTACGTCAAGGTACGGCCCCGGGTTAATAAGCGACAAATCCAAATCGCCATGCTTAACGGCGTTACCGCCACCACCCAAGAAGTGGCAAACACCGCAATTGGCACGGCTACTTGGGCCGACATTTTGTGCGACTTCCGCCAGATTTTGCGGTTGCATCATCCGCCCGCTACCCGCAGGCCATTCGGTTGGCTTATAAGGCGGGTGTCCGGCACCGGCCGGGTATTTGCGATATTTGGCGGTGGTGTCATGACATACCAAACAGTCAACATTTTCCTGTTTGGCAAAATCAAATTCCTGATTATCGAAACCATAACCGATATGACAGCTGGTGCAGCGCGCCTCGTTAGAAACCACCGAACCGCAGAAATTATTAATCACGTTTTTCTTGCCAAGCTTGCGCCCGGTTGCCGGGTTAACCACATCCCAGTTCCAATGCTTGGTCTTGTGTATTTGCTTGGAGGCTTCGGTGTGGCATTGCAGGCATGCTTTGGTAACATCCGGTCCGGTTGCAAACGGGCCTTTTAATTCTTTGAATTTTGAATGGTCTGCGGTTGACTTGCTGGCCTCGGTTTTATTTTCGGTGCCGTTTGCGGCCTGAACAGCCGTGCCCGAAGCAATTGTCATTATGGCAACAACGGCTACGACCATGGCGCGCATCAGTGCCGTCAGGGCAACGCCGTTAGCTATTTTTTTTAAGCTGGTCATTTTCAATCCCCTCTTTAACTATAGAGACCGGCAATTCATGCCGCATTAGTAACACTGTGTAACACTGGCCCAACCGTTGGCCGTTTAATCAACAACCCAAATCGGAAACACCGCCACCGCCGCCACCGGAAGAAGCTTTGGGCTTGATCATTTCGGGTCGTGGTTTGTTGGGGTCAAAGGCGATGAATTTTTTCTGGTCCTCGGCGACCTTGCCCATTACCTCGCCAACCATGAAGCCGAACATATGGCCCATCAGTGCGCTGTTCATCAACCCGATGTAGGTTTTTCCGTCTTCGCCTTCATAAACCGTTATTGTGCACGGCATCAGGATCGAGAGGATACGGGTATCACGATCTTTCAAAATAGGTTTGGAATAATCGGGCTTGCATGCCTCAATAAGCATTACGTTGGGAACCGTAGCGCCCATTTTGCGGATGGTGTTTGACGGACTGCGAAGCCCGGAAAGATCCCATCCGGCATCTTGTATATTGTGTTGAATTCGCGCGACGGTTTCTTCTAACCCGTAGGGGCTTTCGTATTCCTGTATCATCAGGCTACCGCCCACTTGCCACGCCAGTACAGAAAACACCACCATTCCGGCGAAAAATCCCGAAATTATCTTCAGCATGGCCCTGCCCTCCTTATAATGAGAATCGATAATGCTCTTATATTAGAGGTTGATTATATGATAAGATGCTAATCTATGCAACTAAATACTTGATAACAATGGCTTATTCATGAGTAAATTAGTCGGGAATTATAACGCCCAAGAAAAAACCGCAAAAACCTAGGTACATTCATAATGTTGCAAAAAACCCCAACCGCCATCCTTGTTGCTATGTTTGTGGCGCTGATGGTTGGCGCGACCCCGCACAGCGCCATCAGCGAAACAAATATCCCCCATCTCGATGCACAAGGGCGCGCCGGATACGAAGAATTTCTAAACTCACCAGCCCACTCGGCTTTTGTAATTGCGCCCGGTGGAACATGGTCGTGGGTTTCGGGCATGGCCAGCCAATTGCAAGCCGAAGAA
>JAOULV010000304.1 GCA_029881835.1 Rhodospirillaceae bacterium | reverse complement strand
TTTCAAAATCCGCCACTATTGGGGCATGGTATGATTCCGGTGCGTCGGCTATTGCCGCCGGGCTTGCGACCTCGTCGCCCAATGCTTCGTTATGGATTTCTGTTTTTCGCAACCACGCAAGCAAATTATTAGAAACAAGAATATGGTCAAACATTTGCGCTTTGCCGCGATGAATGATGGAAAATCTTTGGGATTCGGGCAAGCTGCGCTCGGCGGCAACCAACATTCTGGCGGCGAATTCGCCACTGCCGACATCGTCTTCGTCGCCGCGAATAATTCTGACCGGGGCTTCGTGGTCATCGGCGTTGAAATCACCGACAACACAAACCAGCGCATGGGGGTTTTGGTCAAATATTTCATCAATTAAAAATCTAACCTCTAACGCTTGGCCAGATTGCTTTAGTGCGGCGATAAAATACCCCTCAGCCCAGCCGGGCATGCTTTTCCATGATTTGGCATCTTTTTTTTGCCCGCTAATAAATGCCGCCCGCGGTGCGCGCAAATGCACGTTTATTATATGCAGTGGGTTGTTTGTACCCGTGCCCAGGTCCAGTTGGCACATTAAAACCGGGCGCTCCCAGTTAATTGGTAGCGCATTTTTTTGTAATGGTTTTTCGGTTACCGGGTGGTAAAGCGGTGGCTCTATGCGGGTGTGGCAGACCTCTTCGAATTTGGTTATGGGAAAACGCGAAAGGGTGACAAGGTTATGGCGGTCACGCGCGCCCTTACCCGATGGGCTTTGGCTGTGAACCCGGTGATAATTGGCATAAGCGGTACCGGATAAAACCTTGTCCAGCACGCGCAATGAACGTGTGCCGTCGGTTTCGTTTTGCCCGTTTACTTCTTGCAAGCACAATACATCTGCCCTAAGGCGCAATAATTGTGGGCGCAATATTTCAATGCGTTTTTCCACCGCAACACGCCCGCGTGGCGGCTCATCTAGGCTTTCAAGGTTAAAAGAAGCAATTCTGATGCTTGGTTGCGACATGGGCAATTACCCCGGCAAAACTATTTTATTACGCGTTTGGCCGGAATGGTGATGGTAACCTTGGTTCCGACTTCCGGCTTGCTGGATATGGTAAGTTTACCAGAATGCATCTCAATGAAGCTTTTTGTCAAAGGAAGACCAAGCCCGGTTCCCTCGTACTTGCGCGCAAGGCGGCTATCTACCTGACCAAACGGTAAAAGTGCGGTTTTTATGTCCGCTTTTTTCATCCCAATTCCGGTGTCGGCAATAATAATTTGCACGCTACCATTTGCGGTCTGGGCTGCGTTTATGGTTATTTTTCCGCCTTCGGGGGTGAACTTTACCGCATTAGAAAGAATATTTATAACCGCCTGTTTCATGCGCTGGGAATCAACATTTACATCGGGGATTTTTTTATCCAATTGCTTGATAATTTTTAAACCGCCGGTCCGCGCCCGGTCATTTATTAGGCGCACCGCAATATTTACAAGATCTGCAACCTTTACCCGTTCGGGCTCAATTTCCATGTTGCCGGTTTCAATACGCGAAACATCCAAAATATCGTTGATGACGCCTAACAGGTGCTTGCCGGAATCGCTAATATTTTCGATGTATTCTTGATAGCGCTTGTCCAGCTTGCCAAACAGCCCTGAAATCATCACGTCGGAAAACCCGATAATCGCGTTTAACGGGGTGCGCAATTCGTGGCTCATGTTGGCTAGAAATTCCGTCTTTACCCGGCTTGCTACTTCGGCACGTTCTTTGGCGGCAATAATTTCGCGTTCAGATTCAATTCGCGCCGTAATATCGCCAATTGAACCCGACATTCGATAAACCCAACCATTATCATCGCGCAGGCCCAAACCATTGATGCTTATCCAGAATATTTTTTTATTTTTACTCATGACCCGGCATTCAACCTTAAATGACGGGGATTCGCCTTTTAAGTGTGCGACCAAAGCCCTTTCATATAGTTTTCGGTCTTCTGTAATTACATAGCTTATCCATTCTTTGTATTTAATTCGCTCTGCTTTTATGCCCAACATTGAGCGAATTTTTTCAGAAATATAAACCTCGTTTGTTCTTGCGTTCCAATCCCAGATTCCCTCGCCCGAACCGGCAATAGCAAGGGCTAGGCGTTCCTGGCTTTCAAGCAAGGTTTCTTCGGCCTGTTTTTTGGCGGTAATGTCGCGAACAACACCAATGAAAAAAGTTTTTTTATCGCGCTTTAGTTCGGATACCGAAAGTTCCATAGGAAAAGTTTCGCCGTTTTTGC
>JAOULV010000302.1 GCA_029881835.1 Rhodospirillaceae bacterium | reverse complement strand
ATTTTCCATCGCCTTCGGGTTCAAAAACCGTTTCGCCTTCGCGTTCAACCATATTGCCGCTAAGGTAAAGCGTGCCGCCATCGGCGTTGCACATGGTTTTGGCTTCAATAAGAATGGTTTCAAGCAAGCGCTTGTGGTCGTGTTCGGCCGAAAGGGCGATGCCGATTTCAACCAATCGCGCATAATCCGGGCCGCCGCGACGATCTGGCATTGTTTCAGGTGACTTGCCTTCTGGTGCCATAATGCTTTCCTGTTTTCCCGCAGATATGGACAATCTTAAAAAAGACTGCTTTACCTTGGGTATTGATGGCCCACCCCAAATGCCGGGCCCCAATAAAGGCAATTTAAGCACTATTATGCCCCGCTGTACAACTTTCGCCATGCCCTAGGGTGCTTATTTATCTGGATTTTTTGCAATGTTTTGTGTTGATTGAGGCTTATTTCGTATAAAGATTACTGTCATGGCTTATTCATCGCTCAGAGATTTTATGGAAAAACTGGAACAGACCGGGGACTTGGTCCGTGTTTCCCGGCCAGTATCGCCACACCTTGAAATGACCGAAATCCAGACCCGGCTTTTGGCCGAAAAAGGCCCGGCGGTTTTATTTGAAAACCCCATCAGCATTGATGGTGCCCCACTGGGGGTTCCGGTTCTGGTCAACCTGTTTGGCACAGTCGAACGGGTGGCCCTAGGCATGAACCGAAAGCCCGAACAACTGCGTGAAGTCGGTGAGATGCTTGCGTTTTTGCGCCAACCCGAACCACCCGGTGGCTGGCGCGAAGCATTGGACATGTTGCCGTTAATGAAATCGGTCATGTCGATGAAACCCAAAACGGTTAAAAAAGCGCCCGTGCAAGAGGTAGTAATTGAAGGCGATGATGTTGACCTTTCGGCCCTGCCGATCCAGACCTGCTGGCCGGGCGAACCGGGGCCGCTTATTACCTGGGGGTTGGTGGTAACAGGCGGGCCCGAACCCAAACTTGATAAACGCGATAGCCCTAATTTGGGCATTTACCGCATGCAAGTAACGGGCAAAAACACCACATTAATGCGCTGGCTACACCACCGGGGCGGGGCGCAACATTTTGCCCGCTGGAAAGAAAAAAATAATACCCCGATGCCGGTTGCGGTTGTGATAGGGGCCGACCCCGGAACCATACTGGCCGCGGTGACACCGGTTCCAGATACATTATCCGAATATCAATTCGCCGGACTTTTGCGCGGCGAAAAAGTTGAACTGGTTGATTGCAAAACCGTTCCTTTAAGCGTGCCAGCCACGGCAGAAATTGTTTTGGAAGGTCATATTTCATTAAGCGAAACCGGACCCGAAGGGCCATATGGCGATCACACCGGATATTATAATTCGGTTGAGGAATTCCCCGTCTTTACGGTTAGCGCAATTACAATGCGCAAAGACCCCATATACCTTTCGACCTTTACCGGGCGCCCACCCGATGAGCCAAGCGTGTTGGGCGAAGCATTAAACGATGTGTTCGTGCCGTTGTTTACCCAGCAGTTCCCCGAAGTGGTGGATTTTTGGCTGCCGCCCGAAGCGTGTTCATACCGGGTGGCGGTGGTAAGCATGAAAAAAGCGTACCCCGGGCACGCCAAACGCATAATGATGGGGGTGTGGTCATACTTGCGCCAATTTACCTATACCAAATTTGTGATTGTGGTTGATGATGACATCAACGCGCGCGACTGGAACGATGTAATGTGGGCCATTTCAACCAATGTTGACGGGGCGCGTGACACCACAATTATCGATGGCACACCGATTGATTATCTAGATTTTGCCTCACCGCAATCGGGATTAGGTTCGAAAATGGGAATTGACGCCACCACTAAAATTGGTGCCGAAACCAACCGTGAATGGGGCAAAAAAATCCGCATGGATCAAAACGTGGTGGATAAAGTTTCCGCCATGTGGGATGAACTGGGCCTGCCCGGTTCCGGCAAGCCTATTTGGAAATAAAAATAATAAATGACTGACACAATTAATCTTCTTCAAGACATCATTAAAAAAGCCAAAGCAAAAGGTGCCGACGGGGCCGATGCGGTCCATGTTGACGGCACATCGCTATCGCTGACCTATCGCTTGGGCGAGGTTGAACAGTTGGAACGTTCCGAAGGGGGCGAACTGGGCTTGCGCGTGTTAGTGGGCAAGCGCCAGGCAATTGTTTCATCAAGCGACACGTCCGCCCAATCGATTGATGAAATGGTTGAGCGCGCGGTAGCCATGGCCA
>JAOULV010000303.1 GCA_029881835.1 Rhodospirillaceae bacterium | reverse complement strand
CGCCGATTGATCCGCAATCAGGCAATGGCTTGTTTATGGGTGTTTCACCGGGGTTTTTGCCGCGCTTGCGTTTGCCGTTGCCAAACGATCTTGCGAGCGAAAGCGTGGATTTCATAAATTCGCACACGGGCCCCAAAAGCGATAATTTTTTATACGTTAACCTAGATAAAAATCATTTGGCGGGGTTGGGGCAAAGAGCGCCGGTCAACAGGATTGTTTTGCTTGAACGAAAAAACGGTACGAGCGCCCAGCTTGTTACAGTAAAGCCAAGCGAAATACTTAAACATACAATTATGCAAAGCTTAAATCAGGATACAAGCGCAATAGAAATTCTTGATAACCTTAACGCTATGGTTGCGAATTCAGAATGTCTGCGTTTAATTTACGGGCGAAGCGAAGATGCGGCCAAGTTATTGATGTCAACATTTGCAAAGGCAAAGCAATAAGGAATAATAAAAAATGAATGATGACATTATGCGAGATATTATCTTGCGCCATCCGCAAACCATATTTCGCGAAGTGGACGAGGATATATTTTTAGTCCACCCCGATGGCACCACCATTTACAACCTTAACCCGACGGCGGCGGCTATTTGGCGGCTTATGGATCAGCCAATTGAGGAAGCGTTAAACGGCGAAGAAATGGCCGAAGTGCTATCAGCGGCATTTCCGGTAATATCGCTAGAGCGCCTGCAAACAGACGTAAAAAACGTGCTTAGCGAACTTCTGAACGAAGGTTTCGCCCTTAAGCAGTGAGCAGTAGTATTTTCACCTATATTTTATTTAGGCGCGTAACCTGAACCCGACGGTTTATGTCGCTTTCAGGGTTGGCCTGATCAAGCAGGTGCTCTTCACCAAAACCAACGGTTTCAAGCCTGCTGGCATCAATGCCAAATTCGGTTACCAAATAATCTAACACCGCACGGGCGCGCTGTTCGGAAAGCGACTGGTTGTATTCGTTGCTTCCCACCGCATCGGTATGACCGGCAATTTCAAAGCGGTAATCTTTTAAAGCATCGGAATTTAGTGCAGATGCCAGATCATCAAGCGTGCCCTTGGTTTCCGGGCGCAAAATTGCTGAATCGAATTCAAAATAAACTTTTATGTTTATGGACGGCGCAACGGTTAGCTCTTCGGTCATGGCGTTTGCGCTTTGGGTGAATTCAGGTTCCGGGTCGCAGGCGGACCTGTCATCGGTGGCGCGCAGGCCGGCGGCCAGAATACTGGCCTTGGAATCGCGCAGGTATTTACCGCCACAGGTCGAGCAAAGGTCGCGCGCGTCTTTGAATACTTTCAGGTTCTTGGCAATTTTTTCGCTATGTCTGCCGTATGAAAGCGCCGTTTCAAGGGTGATTATGGCCCTATCAATGCTTCCCGACAGGCCTTGGGATATGGCCATGTTGTTCATTACTGCCGCATCATCGGGGCAAAGCTCTAAAGCGCGCTTGTATGATTTTTGTGCATCGCCATAAAAAGCAAGATAGTCAAAACCGATACCTTGGGCAGAATGCAAGCGCCAGTCATCAGGGTTTTTTTCCGACGCCATGCTTAGCAAATTTACGCCCTGCTCAACCATGCCTTGATTAATGCGCACCTTGCCAAACTCGGCAAGATAATCCCCGTTACCTGCAAATTTGGTTTTTACATTTTCCAGCACTGTTGCCGCTTCATCCGGCTGGCCTGCCCAGCGCAAATTGCGCGATAACCCCAAATAGGCTTCAAGTTCATCTGGTTTTTGTTTTACAAGGTCGCGAAAATGATTGATGGCTTCACCATACTGGGCAATTTCAACCGCATTTACGCCAGCAGACATATTTTCGGTCTTTGCCGCGCAGGCCGAAATGGCAATGGCCATAAGTGAAATGATAATTGAATTTTTGCCAATTTTTAAAAACATATAATTCGCGCCTTTTTAAAACGGTGGGGGGCTATAAATGTTGGCCTTGAGCCTTTGGGTTTATTATATAGCGTCAATGGACATGCATAAACAGTGATGCTAGTCACAACTATAAAGAAAAAAACACCAATAAAACAGATAGTTACAATAATTTATGACGGATTGGTAATGCCGCGTTGTTGTAGCTTAACCATCAGGTCAAAATACGGCCTTATATATTGTGAATCTGATTTTTCAAAATCGTCCAATGTTCCGTCAAAATAAACATTGCCGCCATGCAGCATTATTATGCGTGGTTTTAAACGCTTAAGCAGGTCTTTATCATGCGTTATAATAATTGATGTACGATT
>JAOULV010000301.1 GCA_029881835.1 Rhodospirillaceae bacterium | reverse complement strand
CCTTGAAATACCATATTCATCGGTTATTTCTTTTTCCGACCCGTCTGTCAGTTTTGCCCTGCAATTAAAAATGATGCCGATGGATGGCGAAGATGGCGAATATGATATTGATGGTTCAGATATGGAATTTGAATCCGAAGTAATGGAATTTGAAGGGCCAAGCCATTCTGAAAACAATAATGTTTCAGCCGATGCAAAAGAAGGCGATGGAAAATCGGGCGAGGTAATCACCCTTGATGCTTTTCGAAAAAAATAATAATGGCTTCAGATAATTTTCATAATATTTTTTCCACAGCTGATGATGCAACCGAATACCGGTTATTAACATCTGATTATGTTTCAACCATAAAAGCCGATGGTCGCACCTTTCTTAAAGTTGACCCTGCGGGATTAAGTGAACTGGCCAGTGTCGCCATGCGCGATACCTCGCACCTATTGCGCCCTTCGCACCTACAACAACTGCGCAATATTCTTGATGACGTTGAAGCGTCCGATAATGATCGTTTTGTCGCCATGGAAATGTTAAAAAACGCCTGCGTATCGGCGGGCGGGGTTTTGCCCATGTGTCAAGATACCGGAACCGCAATTGTTTACGGCAAAAAGGGTGAACAAGTATTAACCGGCGGCAATGATGAAGCCGCATTATCAGATGGCATAAAAAGGGCTTATGCCGAAAATAATTTGCGTTACAGCCAAATGGCCGCGCTTGATATGTTTACCGAGGTCGGAACCGGAAATAACCTTCCCGCCCAAATAGATATTTATGCAGCCCCGGGTGATGAATTTAAATTTATGTTCATGGCCAAAGGTGGCGGTAGCGCCAACAAAACATTTTTGTTTCAGCGCACCAAAGCGTTGCTCAACCCCAAATCGTTGATGGAATTTTTACAAACCGAATTACCCAAAATCGGTACAGCCGCCTGCCCGCCATATCATCTGGCGGTGGTAATTGGCGGACTGTCGGCCGAGATGACCTTAAAAACCGTGAAGTTGGCCTCCAGCCGTTATCTAGACGGACTGCCCACCAGTGGCGATGAATATGGCCGGGCCTTTCGTGACCTGAAAACCGAGGCCGATGTTTTAGCCATGACCCAGGGTTTTGGCATTGGCGCACAATTTGGCGGTAAATATTTTTGCCATGACGTGCGCGTTGTTCGCCTGCCCCGCCATGGGGCATCTTGCCCGGTGGGTATTGGGGTTTCATGTTCGGCTGACCGGCAAATACTGGCCAAGGCGACAACGGATGGATTGTTTCTTGAGCGCCTTGAAACCGATCCGGCCAAATACCTGCCAGAGGTAAAAGATGGGCATCTTTCAGAAACGGTGGTTAAAATCGATTTATCCAAACCGATGGATGAAATTCGAACCGAACTTTCAAAATACCCAATCAAAACCAGATTATCGCTAACCGGAACATTAATCGTGGCGCGCGACATGGCGCACGCCAAATTAAAAGAGCTAATGGATGCGGGCCAGCCCCTGCCGCAATATTTCAAGGACCACGCAATTTATTATGCCGGACCGGCCAAAACACCAGACGGTATGGCTTCTGGTTCGTTTGGCCCGACCACGGCCGGGCGCATGGATGCTTACGTCGAGGAATTTCAGGCAGCCGGTGGTTCAATGGTAATGCTGGCCAAGGGTAACCGTTCAGCCCAAGTGCGCGAAGCATGCAAAAAACACGGTGGGTTTTACCTTGGTTCAATTGGTGGGGTCGCGGCCGAGCTTGCGCAAAAATCCATTAAAAAAATTGAATGCATCGAATTTCCGGAAATGGGTATGGAAGCCATTTGGAAAATTGAAATTGAAGATTTCCCCGCGTTTGTCGTGATGGATGACAAGGGCAATGATTTCTTCGCCGACTTTAAGATGTAATGACCGATTTTATTTTCACCGGACCGAAAAAATATAAAACAACCATTGTCTTGGCCCACGGTGCGGGCGCACCGATGGATAGCGCTTTCATGAATTATTTTGCCGATAATTTGGCGAAACATGGTTTTAGTGTGGCCCGGTTTGAATTTCCATATATGGCAGGCAGGCGAACGGGCGGCAAAAAACGCCCGCCCAATCCAATGAAAGTATTAAGCGAAACATGGATGGACGTAATAAATGAACTGGGGGCAAAAAATTTAATCATCGGCGGTAAATCCATGGGTGGGCGGGTTGCCTCAATGGTGGCTGATGAAGCAAAGGTCAAAGGTTTAATTTGCCTTGGTTACCCATTTCATGCCCCCGGCAAAACAGCGGATGAAAA
>JAOULV010000039.1 GCA_029881835.1 Rhodospirillaceae bacterium | reverse complement strand
CAAATATCCAGCGATGGTGATACCCGCGAACTGGCATTTGATATTTGTGGTTGGCTACGAAAACAAATTTCTACCGCATGAAAAAATAGCGGACATAATTTTATCTTGCTTTTAGGCGCTCTATCTCTTTTTGTGCGCCAAGCGCTTTTTCGGCTTCGCCTAATACTTGGTATGCGCGCTCTAGCCTGACCCAACCTTCTAGGTCGTCTGGGTTTTCTTGCAACCGGGCAGCTAGGCGCTCAACCATTGACCTGATCATTTCTTGCTGATCGGCACCATCCATTTTTTGTGCATCAATCATTTGTTGCGTTGTCGGCCCAGGCGCGGTTTCAGGTGCTATTTCAGGCGCGTTTGATTGTTGCGTGCTTTCGGGCGCGGCTTCGGGTATTGGAGCCAATAAAACAATTTTAGGGTTTTCAATCCCGCCTTGGGCCACCAGTTGTGCAATGCGATTTTGCATTTCACCAACCCACGGCGCATTAGACGGCGAATGGTTCAACAGCGCCGCCCATTCGTTGACCGCGCCTTGCAGGTCATCTTTTTGTTGGCGTTCAAGCCCAATATAAAAATAAGGCCTAGGGTCGGATGGATCTTGTTTTTTTACCGCTTGCAACAATTCAACCGCTTTTAAAGAAACCGAACCTTGATCCATTTCCACCATTGTTTCGGCCAACATCACCAATGCTTCCGGGTCATTATTGGTAAGTTCGGCCAATTTTTTTAACGCGCCGAGCGCATCGGAAAAACGCCCCATGGCGCGGTAGCTTTTGCCCAACAACGCCCAACCATTGGGGTCATCGGGGGTCTCTTGCATTTGGCGTTCCAGCTTGGAAATCATTTCTGCAATCTGCGAGCGGCCTTGGGTTGCTTCGTTCAATTGTTTGGCCCTAGATGCTAACGGTTGGTCGGGCATGGACGGCTGGCCAAAAGTTAGGTAAACGCCAAACGCACCCAACGGCACAACAACCAAAAGCGCAAACATCAAAATAACCGCGGTGCCATTGGCGCCCTTAGCGGTACTTTTGTCACTGTTTGTTAAAGCATTTGCAGAAATTTCGTTTGATTGCTCCATCGCGCTTAGCATGCGCCGTTCAATTTCGGTGCGTGCTTGCGCTGCCTGATCGGGCGAAAGAAGCCCGCGTTCCAAATCGCGGTCAACTTCTTTTAGTTGGTCTTTATAAACCGTAATATCAAAATCGCGCCGTGTGGCGCTATCAATCTCACGCTTGCGGATAAGCGGATATATTAACGCCCCAAGGGTTATTACGGTCATTAAGGTGGCGGCAATCCAAAAAGCGCTCATTGATTGTTTCCCAAATCGTTATTGTTATCGGAAAGAACGCTTTTTAGTTTTTCCCGTTCTTCACTGCTTAGTTCGGACAGCGCTTTGCCATCGGGGTTTAAGGTGCCTTGCGATTGTTTGCGGTAATAAAACACAACCGCCAAAAACCCCAAGACAATCAATATAAATGGGCCATACCACAAAATCGCGGTTGATGCTTTGAGCGGCGGTTCCAACAAAACATAATCACCATAACGGTTGACCATATAATCAAGAACGTTTTGGTTGCTGTCGCCCGCCAGCATGCGGTCACGCACAAGCAAGCGCATGTCGCGCGCAAGGTCGGCATTGGAATCATCAATTGACTGGTTCTGGCACACCACACAACGCAATTGCTTGCTTACTTCGCGGGCGCGCTGTTCAAGAGCCGGATCGGAAAGTATTTCATCTGGTTCTACCGCACCTGCCTGACCATGAAATGACAAGGCGACAAACAAAACTGCGAAAGCTAAAAAAAGTTTTTTCATTTTTTTATTGTTCCTGTCTTAGCTTTTGAATGATCGGCCACAATGTTTCATCCCAAACTTCGGGCGTAATGGGGCCGATTTGTTTGTAACGAATGATGCCTTTTTTATCGATGATAAAGCTTTCCGGCGCACCGGTAACGCCCAAGGCAATGGCCCCTTTTGATTTAGGATCATCACCAATGCGGGTGTAAGGATTGCCCCATTTGGCAAGCCACGCGGGCCCTGCATCGGGGTCTTTTTCCCGCCAATCAAGGCCAAAAATGGGAATAAGGTTTTGTTCTTTGATGCGCATTAAAAACGGATGTTCGGTCAAGCAAGCAAAACACCACGAACCAAACAGATTTACCAAGGTAACCTGCCCTTTTAAATCGGCGGTTGAAAAACCGTCATCACGGCCTTTGATCGGGGCCAGGGTAAAATCAGGGATTGGGGTGTTTATCAAAACCGAGGGCAATTCATTGGCGGGCTTGCCCGATTTCATCTGCACAATAGATGCGCCGACCACGGCCAAAAGAACGATTAGGGGAATAATGTATATAAGCCTGCGCATTACGGGTGCCCTACTTTGCCGCCTGTGGGGTAGCGTTTTTAACCGTTCGGTTGGCGCGCTCTGGTGCGCCGACGCGGTGGCGACGATCAGACAGGCTTATGGTCGCACCCAAAACCAATTGCAAAAGCCCAACCCATATCCACACCACCAACGGGTTGTGATAAATGCGAACCACATAGCCATTACCCGTTTCTTCCTTGTTGCCCAGCGCAATATAAAGATCGGCCGACGCCATGGTATAAATTGCCGCCTCGGTTGTGGGCATTGAGCGCACCGGATAGGAACGATCTTCGGGGTAAAGGTCGGTTATGTGCTTGTCGCCTTTTTTAACAACAAACTTCCCGCGGGTGGCGATATAGTTTGGCCCCGGCAATTGGCGCGCACCGATAAAGGTATAATCATAACCTGCCACCTGCGCCGTTTCGCCCGGTTGCATAACAATTATTTTTTCTTCTTTCCACACGGTTGAACCAACCATGCCAATTATGGCTACGCCAAGACCGGCGTGGGCGATGCTCATCCCCCACTGCGAACGGGGAAGCCCGTGAAGCCGTCGCAAGCTAGTCATTAATGGAACCCGAAACATTTTTGCGCGCACAAAAATCTCGCTCAGCGTGCCGGCAATAAGCCAAGCCGCCAACGCCAGACCAAACGCCGCCAAGATTGAGCCATCGTCAGATAGGGCCATAACCAAAATAAATGTTACTGCGGTAACGGCTGCGGCAAACACCAAATAACGCAAAGCTTCTTTCAGATTGCCTCTTTTCCACGACAGCAATGATCCAATGGCCATGACAATAACCACAGGCGTCATCAACGGAATAAATGACGCATTAAAAAACGGCGGGCCGACCGAAATTTTATCGCCACTTATGGCATCAATGAAAAGCGGATAAAGGGTGCCAAGCAAAACCACGGCGGCTGCCACTGTCATCAACAAATTGTTTAACAACAACGATCCTTCGCGCGATATGGGCTGGAACAAACCACCTGCTTTTAATTCAGGTGCGCGCAGGGCAAACAAAGTGAATGACCCGCCGACCACGACCAATAATAATACTAAAATAAACACACCGCGTTCGGGATCGGATGCAAATGAATGCACGCTGGTTAAAACCCCGGAACGAACGATAAATGTTCCTAATAGGGAAAACGAAAATGCGACAATGGCCAAAAATATTGTCCAGCCTTTGAGCGTGTTTCTTTTTTCAACCACAATGGACGAATGCAAAAGAGCGGTTCCCACCAACCACGGCATGAACGATGCGTTTTCCACCGGGTCCCAAAACCACCAGCCGCCCCAGCCAAGCTCATAGTACGCCCACCACGAACCCAGCCCGATGCCGACCGTCAGAAAAGCCCATGCCGCCAGCGTCCACGGGCGCACCCATCTGGCCCATGCGGCATCAACCCGGCCTTCTATCAAGGCGGCGATGGCAAACGAAAAGGCGATGGAAAAACCGACA
The DNA here is from genome assembly GCA_029881835.1 of Rhodospirillaceae bacterium. Classification (GTDB taxonomy): domain Bacteria; phylum Pseudomonadota; class Alphaproteobacteria; order Rhodospirillales; family Magnetovibrionaceae; genus DAOVVL01. The sequence continues at coordinate 5,328 of JAOULV010000039.1, read as the reverse complement.
TAACCCAAATACAAAAACGGCGGGTGAAACGCCAGGCCCGGGTCTTGCAATAACGGGTTAAGCCCCCGCCCGTCTGCCGGGGGCGGGAAAATCCGCTCAAACGGGTTTGAGGTAAGAAGTATGAATAAATAAAAACCCAACGCGACCAGGGCCTGCATTGAAACAACCCGGGCCTTTAGGGTCGGGGGCAGGTTGCGGCCAAATAGCGCCACCGCCGCACCATAAATGGCAAGAATATAAACCCACAATAGCATTGAACCTTCGTGGTTGCCCCAAACGCCCGAAACTTTATAAAGCATCGGTTTGTCGGAATGGGAATTGGACACAACGTTAAGAACCGAAAAATCCGAAACCACGTACGAATAGGTAAGTGCGGCAAAAGAAATGGAAACCAAAATAACCTGAATAATTGCAGATGGAATGGCAAAATCCATCCATGCTTTGTCATTGCGATACGCGCCGACCATCGGGACCACTGATTGAAATAGCGCAACCATCAACGCAAGTATCAGGGCAAAATGTCCGGCTTCGATTACCATTATTTATTTGTTTCCTTACGGTTTGTTGGTTGTTGTTTCATCGCCGCGCCATTCACCGGATTTTTTCAAAGCATCGGCGACTTCGGGTGGCATATACTGTTCATCGTGCTTGGCTAGAACTTCGGATGCGCTAAACACCCCGTTTGCGTATTTGCCCTCGGTTATGACCCCTTGGCCTTCGCGGAACAGGTCGGGCAAAATGCCGTCAAAAACAACATCAACCGAATTTTCCAAATCGGTTACTTTAAACCGCGTCACGGTTGAGCCGGCTTCACGCGTGACTGAGCCTTCTTCAACCAGGCCACCCAAACGCAAGCGTTTATCAGGGCCGGGCTGTTTGGTCATAATGTCGGTCGGGCTGTTGAAAAATACTATGTTTTCTTCAAACGCCATCAACACCAAACCAACCGCGATACCCAACAGGGCCATGGCGATAATTACAAATGTAAGTCTTTTATGTTTGCGCTTCATTATCAGGAATTACTTTCGTTTTTTGATTTTTCTTGTTCGTCTGAAAGTTTATCAAAAATATTTTGTGTTTCTTTTAAGTTTTTAATGCTCAACCACGCAATAAATATAAGCACGCCTGCGCTTAAACCGTATGCCGGCCAAACAAAGGCCGCATAACCACCCATTTCAAAAAATTCGCCCACCAGATGTTCTCCGTCTTAATTAACCGCCATGAACCTGCTTAAGGCGCAAAATGCGAACTTTGTTTGCCACTAGCTCTGCGCGCATGCGCACAAGCAATACCCATACGTAATATGCCTTAAACGCAATTGCCATAATTAATAGCGGCCACAGCATGGATGGATGGATGGATGAACCGCCCATTTTAATAACACTTGCTGGCTGATGCAGGGTATTCCACCAATCAACCGAAAATTTGATTATGGGAACATTGACAAAACCTACCAAAGCTAAAATTGCCGACGCCTTGGCCGCGCGCACCCGGTCATCAAATGCGCCTTGCAATGCCATGTAACCAATATAAAGAAACAATAAAACCAAAACCGATGTCAGGCGCGCATCCCACACCCACCATGTTCCCCACATGGGCTTGCCCCAAAGCGAACCTGTGGCCAGCGCCAAAAATGTAAAGGCCGCACCAACGGGTGCGCTGGCGCGGGCCGAAACGTCAGCCAATGGATGCTTCCAAATTAACGAAACTGCAGATGCCACCGCCATAACGGTGTAACAAAACATTGCCATCCATGCGGCCGGGACATGCACATACATAATGCGCGCACTTTCGCCCTGCTGATAATCAGCCGGTGCGGTAAAAAACGCCATATAAAGACCAATGGCGGCGCTTAGCAAAAACACGGCCAAGGCCCACGGCTGAATAATTGCCGCTAGCTTTAAAAAGCGTGTTGGGTTCGCAAAACGATGTAGATCGGCCAAGGGTTTTCCTAACAAAATTACAAAAATTGGCAAGAACAGGGTTTTAACCGTTTAGCCAGCCAATTTCCATAGGCAAGGTCATTTTAAGTGCCAGACTTAAGTGCCAGACAGTAATGGCTAAAATGAGGCAATCTATTCAAGTGCCTGGCTATTCCAGTGCCTGGCGCAGGCCACCCGCCCCGGCCCATGGTGCCAAAGCCAAGGTGCCGATGAAAAACCCCCCTAAAATAAGGAGTTGTGCCTTGAATTCATATCCGCCTATGGCCGCATCCACGGCCGAAACACCGAATATCAGTACCGGAATATAAAGCGGTAGCACCAATAGTGAAAGCAACACCCCGCCCCGGCGCGAACCCAATATCAAGGCAGCCCCAATGGCACCGATCAGGCTAAGCGATGGGGTGCCCAGCAATAGGGCAGCAACCAGCACCAAAAACCCGTCTGTATCCATTTGCATCAAAACCGCCAGTACGGGGGCGGCAACAATTAGGGGCAACCCGCTGGTTATCCAGTGCGCCGTTACCTTGGCCAAAACGGTCACTTCCAACGGTAGCGATGAAAGCGCCAATAGTTCGAGCGAACCGTCATCATAATCGGTTTGGAAAAGCCGTTCCAATGACAGCATGGTCGAAAGCAGTGCCGCCACCCAAATTACCCCTGCGGCGATACGTGATAGTGTTCCGGGTTCGGGCCCGACGCCAAAGGGAAACAGCACAACCGCAATAACAAAAAATACAACAACCAAAAGTGAATCCATGCCTTGGCGAAAGGCAAGGCTAAGGTCGCGACGAACGAGAAATGCAAACTGTTTCATTTTTATGCCGCCCCTTTTGTTTCGCGCCCTTGGGCGAAATCGGAAATATCTAACACGGTTGCAGATTCAATATTTATGTCGGCATGGGTTGAAAGCACCACAATTCCCCCACCCTCGCGGTGCTTGCGAATGGCGCTATCAAGCAGGGCAATGGAAGCCCTGTCCAGCGCCGTGGTTGGTTCATCCAACAGCCAAAGCGGGGCCGGTGCGGCAATAATACGCGCAAGGTTAACCCTGCGTTTTTGCCCGGCCGAAAGAAAGCGCCCCGGAACATCGGCTAAATGTTTTGCATCAAAAACGTCTAAGGCGTTTAAAATATTTTTTTCGCTTACGTCACCACCGCGCACGCCCGCCCAAAAGCGAACATTTTCAAGCACGCTTAATACCGGTTTGACCGCATCGTGATGACCGACATAGTGCAAATTTTCTGCATGTTCATCTATGTCGTCTAAGGCCAAAGCATCATTCCACAATAATTTTCCCGATGCCGGTTTTAGCAAGCCCGCCATCATTCTAAGCAATGATGATTTGCCCGCGCCATTGGGGCCGATAAGCACCAATGCACCGCCCGACCCAACGGCAAAATTAAGCCCGGTAAAAACCAGCCTTTCGCCACGTATACAGGTAAGTTCCTTGCCTTCGAACAATGCTGTTCCCTTTTGTGCCCCGGATATTGCCGTAATTTAACTATCAGCTTTGGACATTAACCCATTTTTACTTAAAAAAAAGACCGGGCTTTAAAACCCGGTCTTTTAAGTTTTAGTCAGCACTGCGAAAAATTCGCATACTTCAACTTCACAATTCAAAGGACGGTCCTAAAATGGCCCTAGCGGGGGAGAGAGGGAGGGGGGAGCCTCATGAACCCGCTATTTCCTTTGATTGTTATTAGACCGCCAGAATGTGACTAGATTGTGTCAACAAGGGGGTAATATGGTGGTAAATAAAATAATTTAGTCCCGTAAAATGACCAATTTTATAACATTTTTTGGACTTTACGGCCAAAAAAGCCCTATATATCAATTCAAATACTTAAAAAAACACCCGCGGCGGAGAAAACCTCAGGTCATGACAAACGATAATAAAAAAACCATAGATACCAGGCGCACGCTTGAGGTCGCGGGAAAGTCTTATGATTACTATTCCATCCCGGCTGCGGGCGAAGCCGGAATTGGCGACGTTTCCAAGCTTCCATTTTCAATGAAGGTGTTGCTGGAAAACCTGCTTCGGTTTGAAGACGGGCACACGGTTTTTGCAGACGACATAAAGGCCGCCGCCAGCGGGGTTGCGGGCCGGGAAATTGCCTATCGTCCGGCGCGGGTCTTGATGCAGGATTTCACCGGTGTTCCGGCGGTGGTTGATTTGGCTGCCATGCGCGATGCCATGGTTGCGGTTGGTGGCGACCCCAAAAAAATTAATCCACTTTCACCGGTTGATCTGGTTATTGACCATTCGGTGATGATTGATTTTGCCGGCAGTGACGATGCCTTGAAAAAAAATGAAGAAATGGAATTTTCCCGCAACCGCGAACGTTATGAATTTTTGCGTTGGGGCCAAGATGCGTTTGATAATTTTCGTGTTGTTCCACCGGGAACGGGTATTTGCCATCAGGTAAACGTTGAAAACCTGGCCCAAGTTGTTTGGACCGAAGAAACTGACGGCAAAACCATGGCCTTTCCCGATACCCTGGTCGGAACCGATAGCCACACCACCATGGTCAACGGTTTGGCCGTACTGGGTTGGGGTGTTGGCGGAATTGAAGCCGAAGCGGCAATGTTGGGCCAACCAATTTCAATGTTAATCCCCGAAGTAATCGGATTTAAATTAACCGGTTCAATGAAAGAAGGCACAACCGCCACCGATTTGGTTTTGCGTATTGTTGAAATGTTGCGCAAAAAAGGTGTGGTCGGAAAGTTCGTCGAATTTTATGGCCCCGCGCTTGATCACTTAACCCTGCCTGATCGCGCCACCATCGCCAACATGGCACCGGAATACGGTGCGACTTGCGGCATATTCCCGATTGATAGCGAAACCATAAATTACCTTAACTTTACCGCGCGTGAACCAGAACGCGTCGCATTGGTTGAAGCGTACGCCAAGGCCCAAGGAATGTGGCGTGATGAAAACTCGCCCGAACCGGTTTTTACCGATACGCTTGAGCTTGATATTTCGACAGTGGAACCATCATTGGCCGGGCCAAAGCGCCCGCAAGACCGCATTGCTTTGTCGGCATCGGCAGGTGCGTTTAAAACCGCGCTTAATGATTTGGCCGGAATTTCCACCCCACGTGAAGTTGATGTCGAAGGCAAAGATTATAAACTTCGTGACGGTGACGTGGTCATCGCGGCGATTACCAGTTGTACCAACACATCGAACCCTTCTGTTTTGGTGGCGGCCGGATTGTTGGCAAAAAAAGCTAATGAAAAAGGGCTTAAACCCAAACCATGGGTAAAAACTTCGCTGGCACCGGGCAGCCAGGTGGTGGCCGATTATTTACAAGCCGCCGGGCTGCAAACCCATCTTGATGCCCTTGGGTTTAATATTGCCGGTTTCGGTTGCACCACGTGCATTGGT
>JAOULV010000300.1 GCA_029881835.1 Rhodospirillaceae bacterium | reverse complement strand
CCCGGTTTGCTGATCCGTTTGCTGCTCGGGCTGGGGTGCGGGCTGTTGCGGCTGGGGTTGCGCCTGCTTTGGTTTGCCAAATATCTGTTCAAGAATAATCTGTTCGGGTTTAAGCGGCCCGCCCGTTGGTGCCGGGGCGCCACCTTGAACACCTGTTGGTTGGGCGGCTTGGCGAATGCCAAAATTAACACCGGGGCTATCTAGTATCCCTTTTAGGCTAAATGGTACTTCTTGGCGGCCTACCTTTCCTTGCGATAAAAGTGCGGTTACCAAATTGGGCTCAACCGTCATCATGCCCGAAATATCCATGGCCCACGCGGCAATATCAACCGAACCTTTGGCGTTGCCCTGACCCATGGCCGAAGCAATAGATGCGTTGCCCAGCGATGCGATGCCGTCTTTGATATCGAACCCTACATTTACTGCCGCCAGTGCATCCTTTCCCCCCGCTTGGGGAATGGAAAGCTGGTTCATGGCACCGACCAAACCAATAACACCGGAAAGGGCGTTGCCACCGCCTGATTGTTTGACAGCCAAGCTTGAAATATCAAGACCGCCTGCACCATTAAGGCTGGAAACAAGTTCGGCCGCCGATTTGCCGTTAGCATTAAAGCCAAGGTTAAAATCGAGCAAACCTTTAACGCCCGATTGCTGTGATGCGGCCATAAGCGCACCACCGACATCAAGCGCGCTTATGTTAAGTTTGGCTTCCATGGTCGGCAATCCACGGGCGCGAACCGTGGCACTGCCGCTTACCGGGCCACCGTAAGCGGTTGCCTTTATGCGATCGACCAACAAAACACCATCTGCAACGGTTGCATGAATGTCGGCGTTATCAAGTTTATGTTTGCCATAATAAACCGCGCTTGAAACAAGAGTTACATCGGCATTGATTGTATCTAAAACCGAAAGATCAATGTTTTCACGTGACCAGCGTTTGTTGGCGCGCGATGTTGATGCTTGGGCGGTCTCAACCGGTTTTTCCGGGCTGTTCATTGATGCCAATATTACGCCCGGCATTAGCTTTCGTTTTGGCTGGTAAATATCGCGACTGATAGATGCTGTTTTGGCTGCCCCTTCGGCGGGCATAAAATGCTCAATATAAATTGCCCCTGTTTGCAGAGCGGCTGATATTGCCGTTTTTGTTCCAGCGGTTGAAACATTTACGCCACCGGCCATTGGGGTGCCATCAAGGGTTCCGGAAATATTGCTTATTTGGTGTTCTTTGCCATCGGTTTTAATGTCAAAGCCCAAATCCATTCCCGCCAGCGGCCCTTTGGGGCGATAAGCCAAACCAAGATTAGAAAAAACCTGGGCGGGCTTTGCGTGCTTTAAGGTAGCGTGACCATCAAGCCCGAAGCTAAGCGGTAAAAGCGATATTGTGCCAGCTAACCCATATTCACCGTCCATGGCCTTGGCGGTTAGATTGATTTTTGGTTTCAATAATGAACCATCTGCGCCTAGATTTATTTTTGCCGCGCCAATTTTTGTTGGAACCGAGGCTACGCCATATTGCCGGGCCAAGGTCGCAACATCGTTAGTTGCCAACGAAACCTTAACCCCGGACATTTCCGGAATTCCGCCAAAGCCGTTAAATTTACCCTTAAGCGACGTGGCCGAACCGGCAAACGACCCAACCCGGGCGTCGCGAATTTCCAACTGTCCCGCATAAAGTGTTCCATCAAACGAAATATTTTTATAGGTATTGCCCCCTTGGGTGATTTCGCCTGCTTTTAGTTTTGTGTTTGCGTCAAAATCATTAAGGGCGCGAAGTGCGGACCAGACCGAGGCTACATTTGCAATTGTATCATTAGTACCGCTTTGTGTGCCGTTCGCAGATTTGTTGTCATTGGCGGATTTTGCCGCCGGCGTTTGGGGGAAATACGAATCAAGATTTAGGGAATCAATTTCCAAGCTTGCGCCAAATGATAACCTATCCCTAAGCGCAAGCGTTATGCCGCCGCCAATGCGTGACCTGTCCAGCGCAATATTGATTCCCGAAAGGGTAAGCGATTGTGAATTTAACGCGATATTGCTTTGATACGATACTTGACGAACCCTTTGGGCAATCCCGTCATTTAGCGAAACCCCCACCCAACTGGCTAGCTCTATGGGTTTGCTGGAAACCACCGCTGTTTTGCCATTGAAAACCAGCCCACCGTCACCTGCCCGGGCCAGACCATCAAGCTTAAATGTGCTGACGCCCGGCAACTGTGCCGAAATTCGCTCAACCCCGATTACGCCATTGGCGATATTAGATTTAAGCTCAACCTCGCTTAT
>JAOULV010000299.1 GCA_029881835.1 Rhodospirillaceae bacterium | reverse complement strand
GAAGGGAAGCCTCGCAGGTATTGCAAACGAACTTTCAGATGTCGGTGCGCGCGTTAATAATCGCAACGAAGAAGTTGAAACCCTAGCCGCCCACATTATGGCCATCGAGGCCGTTTTGGCGGTTATTTTGCGCAAGGTACAACTTGACCCGCAAGAGGTAAAAGCCGAGGTTGCAAGCCGTTCTGAGGCATTTTCCGGCCACCCAGAGGGAAGCCCAACGGTTCAGGCTGTGGCCCAAGACATCGTCGGCGGATAAGCCCCGTCAAAACACTTTAATTATCGCCAAGCACCCCACTTAATTGGCGCATCTATTCTTGTTAGAGCGAATAATGAAAATAGACCTAAAAGTTTCTCAATTAGTAGTATCGCGAATTTGTCACGACCTTGCCGGTAGCGTCAGCGCTGTTAATGCCGGGGTTGAATTGATAAACGATAACGTAGCCGCAATTGATCTGGAAGCCATGGCGTTGATTGACGCCAGCGCCAATCAATCGGTGCGCAAGCTTTCGTTCTTTCGTGTTGTGTTTGGGGCTGGCGGGGGTGTTGATGGATCAATCTCGCCCGATGAATTGCATGATTTGGCGAGAAATTTTGTTGAAGGCAGCAAAATAACCATTAGCTGGCCAGAGCATTCTGACATTGGCCGTCTTACGCTAAACGAAGGAAAGGTTCTTTTGGGGCTTATTTTAATCGCTTTTGATGCCCTTCCCCGTGGCGGCGTAATTTCGCCAAGCGTGCACAACCCAGAAGGCGCAACCGGATTTGCGGTCGTGGCAAAAGGCGAAAGGGCGGCCCTAGCCCCGGAAGTCAGGGCGGCGCTGGATCCGAATATCAATATAGATGATTTAAGCCCCAGAACCGTTCACGCCTATTTTACAAATATGTTTGTAAAACACCTGGGCGGAGAGATGGAATGCACCGGGGAAACCCCAGATGAAATCCACCTAGCGGCTATTACCCCCAAATAACCACACCCACCGGTTTTGGCCGTTTTTTCTAAAAATACCCAAAAATCGGGAAAAAATGCCTGATTTCCATAAAAAATCCTTGATATCAGCCAAATAATGAATATTTCAATTTATTATGGAAATTGTGATTCACTGTGGGCAATTATCACAAATAATTTACCTTATGCCATGAAAATACAAAATAAATTGGATGTTTGTCCTTCGGGGGCTAATATCCACATTGGTACTTACGATTTGTTACATATATGTAATGTAAGTATTTTGTTTAAATGTTGTAAAACAGAAGCATCTGCTGAAACGCACCGCAAAGATTCAATCTGAACAAGCACGAGTTGGAGAGAAAAAACAAATGGATGATCTGCTGAGTGAATTCATAACCGAAACAACGGAAAGCATCGAAGCTGTCGATATGCAGTTGGTTGAATTCGAAAAAGATCCTAGCAACCAAGAAATTCTTGGCAACATCTTCAGGCTTGTTCATACCGTCAAAGGTACTTGCGGGTTTTTAGGGCTACCCCGTCTTGAATCGGTTGCGCATGCCGGCGAAAACGTTCTTGATAAATTTCGTGGCGGCGACCTTGATGTTAATGCCCATGCGGTTAGCCTTGTTCTTAAATGTATCGATAAAATTAGGTCACTGGTTGAAGAGTTAGCCGAAACCGGGCTCGAGCCAGAGGGCGAAGACAGCGAACTTATTGCCGACCTTAATGCGCTTGCTTCTGGCGAAAGCGCCCCTGCCGCCGCAGCGCCTGCCGCTGAAGAAGCGCCAGCAAGCTCAGGTCCAAAAACAAACGAATTTGGCGCACCTATTGCGGCCGAACTTATGGCCGAGGTTGAAGCGGCCGAAGCTGCCGGCATTAAAGCCGCAACCGATGAAGAAATGCATATATCAGCGGCTGAAGAAGATGGCCCATCATCCGGTCCGGCCACCAACGAATTTGGCGCACCCATCGCGGCTGAACTGTTGGCCGAAGTAGAAGAAGCAACCGCGGCTGGAATAAAAGCCGCCAGCGATGCCCAATTGAAGGCTGAACTAGAAGCGGAAATGGCGGCATCTAAATCTCAAGGCGAAGCCGCCAAGCCAAGCGTTCCGGCAAAGGCACCGGCAAAAGCGCCAGCCAAACAAGCAGAAGCAGCAAAGCCACCGGCAGAGGCCGTGGCCGTTGCCGCCACCCTGCGTGTTAACGTTGATGTTTTGGAAAACCTGATGACGCTGGTTTCCGAAATGGTTCTTACACGCAACCAGCTTTTACAGATGGCGCGCGGATACGAAGACAGCGAATTCACCGTTCCTATTCAGCGCCTAAGTCACATTACATCGGACC
>JAOULV010000298.1 GCA_029881835.1 Rhodospirillaceae bacterium | reverse complement strand
CTGATGTGCTTAGTTCTGGCGTTATATTTGTTATTTTTTGTATTGCCGCAGACATAACAGATGAAAGCATTCCCGGTGGCGTTATAAAGGCATCACCGGAAACATCTATATCAAGCGTGTATTCACCACCGACAGCGGTAAATTTTTCTGTAAGCCATTTTTTTAAACTGTCAGCGTTGTGCAAATCATTAAAGCGAATATTAAACCGGGCCGATGCATTGGCGGGTATTATATTGGTTGCATTATTGCCAACATCTATCGAGGTGATTTCAAGGTTTGATGGTTGAAAGAAATCAGTCCCGTCATCTAGCGGGGTTTCGTTTATTGCGCTTAGCATTTTAAGCAACCGATCTATCGGGTTGTCGGCATTATGTGGATACGCCACATGGCCTTGGGTGCCGATGACATTAAGGTAGCCGTTCATGCTTCCGCGCCTGCCGATTTTTATGGTTTGACCCAAACGTTCAGGGTTGGTCGGTTCGCCAACAATGCAGCCATCAATGGTTTCACCGTTTTGCGCCATCCACCCCAAAACTTTTTTGGTTCCGTTTATGGCCGGGCCTTCTTCGTCGTTGGTTATTAAAAATGAAATTGAACCAGCAAAATCAGTTCCGTTGGCAGCAACATATTTTGCAACCGCAGAAACAAAACAGGCCACCGCACATTTCATATCAACCGCACCACGACCATACAAAATGCCGTCTTTTATTTCAGCGTCAAAGGGCGGGTGGCTCCATGCATTTTCATCGCCCACCGGCACAACATCGGTATGCCCGGCAAAGCAAAGATTAGGCCCGGCATTTCCCATCCTTGCATAAAGGTTATCAACGTCGGGGGTTCCCGGCGCAGAAAATGCCAAGCGGGTGCAATTAAAGCCCATGCCTGTAAGCGCACTTTCCAGCACGCCCAACACCCCCGCATCATTTGGTGTGACGGAAGGGCATTTTATTAAAGCTTGGCTTAGCTCAATAGGGTCAATCAGGTTTGTGGCCGCCACGTGCCCCCCTTGGTCGTTCGGTTAATCCCGCAATTTGTTCCGTGCGCGATCAGTCGCGCAATATGTTTCGTGCGCGATCAGTCGCGCAATATGTTTCGTGCGCGATCAGTCGCGCAACAACTCGTTAATAGAAGTCTTGGCGCGGGTTTTTTCATCAACCCGCTTGACGATGACCGCACAGTAAAGGCTGGGCGAGGGGTTGCCATCGGGCATAACCTTGGGCGATGGCATGCTTCCCGCCACCACAACCGAATAAGCCGGAACCCGGCCATAATAAATTTGACCGGTGGCGCGATCTACTACCTTGGTTGAAGCGGAAATATACACACCCATACCAAGAACAGACCCTTCTTCGACTATTACACCCTCGGCAACCTCGGCGCGCGCACCGATAAAACAGTCGTCTTCAATAATGGTTGGGCTGGCTTGCAACGGTTCTAACACACCGCCAATTCCCGCCCCGCCGGAAAGATGAACGTTTTTTCCAATTTGTGCGCACGAACCAACCGTTGCCCAACCGTCGACCATGGTGCCGCTATCAACATAGGCGCCAATGTTTACGAATGATGGCATCAGCACGCAACCGGGCGCAATATATGCACCGCGTCTGGCAATACAGTTTGGTACCGCACGAATCCCGGCCTCGCGCCAGTTGGCTTCAGACCAGCCTTTGAATTTTGATGGCACTTTATCAAACCATTCGGCCCCGCCCGGCCCACCACTAATGGGTGCCATGTCGTTTAACCGAAACGAAAGCAGTACCGCCTTTTTAACCCATTCGTTGACTTTCCATTTGCCGCGCGATTGGCGTTCGGCAACACGAATTTCACCACCGTCAAGCAAGCCGATGGTTTTTTCAACCGCATCGCGGACATCGCCGGTGGTTTGGATATTGATAGCGCCCAGGTCTTCCCAGGCGGCATTTACGACAGATTCAAGATTTGCAGTGTTCATTTGTTTCCGGTCTTTATCTTGGTTTAAGGGCCCATTTATCGGTTCTTGCCCCAGTTTTACCAAGGCCTTGGCACAATAATCCAGCCCCCCGCCCAAGTCCAGCATACAGGAAAGCGGTATTTTGATTGGGGGTTAACCCAGACGTTCTACCAGCCAGCCGGTCAGGTCATCGGTCTCAAAATCCACATGGTTGCCCGCAGGCTCTTCTTGGCAAACGGCGCAATCGGCTTGGGTGCGAACCCACAGGGTCTGCATACCCATTTCCTTGGCCGGAACAAGGTTGCGTGCGATATCTTCAACCATAATCGCCTTGTTGGGGTCAAAATCAAACACGCTGGCCAACTCGCG
>JAOULV010000297.1 GCA_029881835.1 Rhodospirillaceae bacterium | reverse complement strand
GCTATCGACACCGACAAACGCAAGCGTGGCTTTTGCCTTTAGCGGTGGTTCAAGCGCAACTGTTGATTTTGACCTTGAAGGAATGACCCAGTTTGCTGGCGATTTCAGCCCATATTCATTTACCCAAGACGGCATGGGGGTTTCTTCGATGCGAAGCTTGGGCTTTGATACAAACGGAAACGTGACCGGTAAGTTTTTTGATTCCACCAACCGCCCGCTTTACAGGCTGGCACTAGGCGTGGTGAACAACCCCAATGCATTGATTATGAAAAACGGCAACGTTTTCAAAGAAAGTCCGGAATCCGGCGGTATCACGCTAAATTATGCAAAAGAACAAGGAATTGCCCAATTCAGCCCGTTCTCCCTTGAGATGTCCAACGTTAATCTTGCCGATGAATTTTCAAAAATGATTATGACCCAAAATGCCTATAACTCATCAGCAACGGTATTTAGGACGGTTGATGAAATGACCGTTACCGCCAAGGACCTTAAACGTTAGGCGTTTTGCTCTCAGGTTGCTCTCTGGCGCGTGCAAACCAGCCATAAATTAAGCCATAAATTAATATGGAAATTAAGGCCCGCCCGCCTTGCCCCCCCTACCCGGCAATTTATTCCCTGCAAAGCCGATTTGGGCAAGCGGTGCCCAGCCAAAACCGTTTGTGGGTACTTAATTTATAAAAATTACCAATAATATCAAATAGTTATAATGCAAGTTCAGTTGGCACGGAATTCGCATCTAATTTATGCAAACGAAGGCAAGAAAACTTAAATACGGGAACTAAACCAAATGAACAGAACTTTTGATACCAACATCTGGCCTGATAGCCGTTATCGGAACCCAGCCCGTATACGGCGTCAGGTTATCCAGGCCTTAAGCGCGGCGCTTTTAAGTATGGCCCTGCTTTTGGCGCTATCCATATGGGCACCGGCAAGCGCGGCTTCGCGCATTAAGGACATTTCAAATTTTGAAGGCGTGCGCGATAACATGCTGGTTGGCTACGGCCTTGTTGTTGGCCTGAACGGAACCGGCGATAGCCTGAAAAACGGACACTTCACCAAACAAAGCCTGAAATCGATGCTCAACCGTTTGGGCGTCAAGCCAACCGATGGTGGACTTGATTCCAAAAACGTTGCCGCCGTCATGGTTACTTCGACCCTGCCGCCGTTTGCAACCAAGGGCACCAGAATTGATGTTTCAGTCAGCGCGCTTGGCGATGCCGATAGCTTGCTTGGCGGAACGCTTTTGGTTACGCCGTTGCTTGGTGCCAATGGCGATGTCTATGCGGTATCACAAGGCGGAATTGTTGTTGGCGGTTTTTCCGCTGGCGGGGCTGCGGAAACGGTTACCAAGGGTGTTCCCACATCGGGGCGCATTCCCAACGGGGCAATCGTTGAAAACGAAATTGGTTTTGACCTTGAATCAATGAAAACCGTCAAACTAAGCCTGCGTAACCCAGATTTCACAACATCAAGCCGGGTTGCCCAAGCGGTAAATTCGTTTTTGGGAACATTGGCCGCCACATCAACCGATCCCGGAACCGTAAATATTGTTGTGCCTGATGCTTACAAAGGCCGGGTGGTTGAAATGATTACCGATATTGAACAGCTACGCATCGAGCCTGACCAGATGGCCCGCGTGGTGGTGGATGAACAATCGGGCGTTATTGTAATGGGTGAAAATGTGCGTCTTTCAACCGTGGCAATTGCGCAGGGCAACCTGACAATCCGCATTACCGAAAGCCCCGAGGTATCCCAACCCAACCCGTTTGCCAAAACCGGCACAACCGAAATTGTGCCACGCACCCAAGTCCAAGTTGACCAAGGCGAAACCCAGAAGCTTGGCGTGGTAAGTAGCGGTGTAACCTTGCAGGAATTCGTAAATAGCCTAAATGCCCTGGGCATTGGCCCGCGCGACATGATCACCATATTGCAGGCGGTTAAATCGGCCGGTGCCTTGCAAGCCGAAATAGAGGTGATGTGATGGGCGCGATGGATTTTCAAATACAGAGCGATATGGCAATGCAACAGCGCAATAAAATGCCTGATGTTAACCGCGTGAAAAATTCCAGCGAAGATGCCATGCGCAAAACCGCCAAAGAATTTGAAGCAATGTATCTGGCGCAGATGTTACGCCCAATGTTTGAGGGAATAGAAGCCGAAGCCCCCTTTGGCGGCGGACAGGCGGAAAACATGTGGCGGTCTTTACAGATTGATGAATACGGCAAAGCGATAGCAGACGCCGGCGGTATCGGCCTGGCCGATGCGGTGGTGCGTGAAATGATCATGTTACAGGAGGCAAGCCAA
>JAOULV010000296.1 GCA_029881835.1 Rhodospirillaceae bacterium | reverse complement strand
CCGCATCAAGGTATCAAGCGATGCCTTAAATGCGCCGGGCGTGGCCGAGATGGAGCGGGTCAAAGGCAAGGAAATGGCCGCCGGCCTTTCCATGGCCGATTTAACCCGGGCGTGGCAAATGTTGCTTAAAGGCATAACCGAAACCCGCTCGGCCCCCAGCCAATTACAGGGCGCGGAAATGGTTTTGATCAGGTTGATTTACGGCCTGTCACTGCCCAGCCCGGCCGATGCTTTAAAGGCCATGGGCCAAACACAAGCCCAACCATCAGGCCAACCATCAGGCCAACATGGCCCAAGCACAGGCGCGCCCGCACCTGCATCGGGCGGCGGCGCATCGGCCATTGGAGGAACACAAACCCCCGGTTCGCCCGGCGTCACCCACGGCCCGGTAATGTCGGCCCCGGCCAATACGTCTGGTGGGGCTTCGGCTGCGTTGGCACAAAACCCTGAAGGTGAAAACCAATCTCAGGTCCAATCTCAGGTCCAATCTCAGGCCCAATTACAGCCGCGCTCAATGTCCGAAGCAAGCCTGCCTGATCCCTTAACCTTTGCCGAGGTGGTATCTTTAAGCGAACAAAAAGGTGAAATGATCCTTCATGCCAACCTTATATCGAATGTGCATTTGGTAAAGTTTGAACCCGGGCGGATTGAATTTAGCCCGGCCGACCACGCGCCGTCTGATCTGTCGGGCAAGCTTTCGAAATTTTTAAACGACCACACGCCCAGACGTTGGGTCGTGACCGTAAGCCGGGCATCGGGTGCGGCGACCATCAAACAACAAGGCGACGCCTTAAAAGCCAAAGAGCGCGCAGACGCGGCCAAATTGGAATTGGTAAGTGCGGTATTAAAAACGTTTCCCGGCGCAGAAGTAACGGGCGTTACCGACCATTCTTCCGATGCCCAAGTGTTAAAAAACCCGGGGTACGAAATAACCGAAAACGCGCCCGAGGAAGATTAATCAAGTAAAAATTTATTATCGCAGGCTTCGCCCCAGGCTTGCATGAAGCCGCCCAGATGCTTTTTGTTTTTTTGCTCAGTATCAATAAACGCAATTACATCACCAACCGCACGGTTGTGGCTTTCCGTGGTGATTATGCCGCGGGTTAATTGATAGCGCAGATAAACCAGATAAGTATTTAAAACATCTGTTTCGCAATAATCGCGAATTTCATCAACCCGCCCGGCATCGAACATCGGTTGTACATCGGCACCATCAACGCCGAATTTTCCAGGCAGGTTCAAAACCGAACATACCTCGTTTAATTTTAATGCCCGTGAAGCCGCGCCAAAATCGGTCAGGCTTTCTTGTAAATCACAGTGCCAATCTTGGGCGTAACGGGTGGTGTAATTTTCCCATTTGTTTGATGTATCATGAAATGTTTTTGCCTGAATGCCATATTTCATGGCGCGGTGGCGCAACACCGGCAAATCAAAACCCCGGCCGTTATAGCTGACAAGTCGTGGCCGGGTTTTATCTATCCACTGATAAAAACCATGAACCAGTTCTTTTTCTTCCGCTTCGGCCCGGCCGGAACGCAGTTCTTTCAGATAATAATTTTCAGTATTTCCATCGCGTTCAATTTCTGCCGTCAGGTAGCTAATGGCGACCACCCGGTGAAACGGCTGGCGGGGAAAATCGTTTTTGCCGCCGGTGGCGTCTAGATGATATTGGCTAAGCGATTCGCGCAATGCGGCGATATCGCCGCCTTCCATACCGGTCAGGTTTGGCACCGCATCGGTATCTGGTATGGTTTCAATATCAAAAACGAAGAGGCTTTGGTGTAACATGGTCCTGATGTTATACATTGATTGGTATTATTGCCAGAGCAAGCGCCCCAAAAGGGCCGCCTTAAAAAATATAAATGAGAGAGCTATCCAATGAAAAACCTTGGCCAGATGATGAAAAAAGCCCAAGAAATGCAAGCCAAGATGGGCGAAATGCAAGAAAGCCTGTCCGCCATGGAGGTCGAGGGCGCATCCGGTGGCGGCATGGTAAGCGTGCGTATGAACGGTAAATTTGATGTCCGCGGGGTATCAATCGCCAGTGAAGCATTGGGCGAAGACAGCGGCGAAATGCTAGAAGACCTAATTGCCGCGGCCTTTAATGATGCCAAAGCCAAGGTCGATGCCGCCAAGCAGGAAATGGTGGATGAAATGACCGGCGGCCTGCCATTGCCGCCGGGGATGAAATTGCCGTTTTAATAAAACCGTTCGAACAGAAAGAAATATTTTTATGCGCGATGATTTTAAATCTGGCGATGGGGGGGCAGGCTCAATCGAAAGCCTGGTTGCCCTGCTGGCCAAG
>JAOULV010000294.1 GCA_029881835.1 Rhodospirillaceae bacterium | reverse complement strand
GCCATTACATATGGTTAAAGAATCTTCGCCGGTGTCGTATGAAAGCACCGCCATAAGTTCGGGTTTGGAGCCGGCCTCAAGCCCATAATTATATGGACGCCCGGCTTCAACTATTTCGTCAACCACTTCACGGATCTGATTGACCTTGATCGGGTACACGCCACGATATGGCGATTGGTATTCGGCATCGTTAATGGCTCTGGCAAACGATTCATTTAACTGGCGAACGCGGTTTTTTAAAATATCATGAAAACGCATGACCACCGGAAATTGCACATTTTGTTCGCGCAATTCGTCAACCACATCTTGCAGGGCAATGGGAACTTCGCGGTGATCAACATCGGGTAGCGCCAGAAGCTTACCGTTTTCGCCTACGCCAAAATATCCATCACCCCAACGCTGGATGCGATAAAGGTCATCGGCATCATCAATTGTCCATTCGCCCATTTCTAGATCCTTTTGCCCAGAAAAGCTATTTTAGCGTATATACATCAACATTTGCCGATTGCATATAAAATCGATCATGTCTCAACGCAGGGGGCGAACGATGTTGCGGCCTGTTTCATTAAACAAAATCCCCCGCCCGCTTTACAGCCGACAGGGGATTTGGAAAATGGTGCCCGGAGGCGGATTCGAACCCCCGCCGGCACACATTGCAGGAATTTCTCTTTCTACAGAAGCTTCCAACCATAAATAGCTGTCATTACAAGCGTATAGGACGCAAGAAGAACCACATTAATGGGTTTTCCTGAAAGTTTGGGTGTTTTGATCTGTGACACATTCAAAGCCGCAAGCCCCAGCCCACTGGCATAAAGCACCATGGAAAAAGATCCTGAACTGACCAGGCCTTCAAATAAAAATATGAAGACCAGCGCTATGTTGTTGTTATCAATAGCCAGCCCGGTGTATTTCGACCCGCCGGAAAGGCCAAAAGTGCTAAAATAGCTCAACCTTATCACCCCGGCTGCAAGCATTAAAAATGCTCCCGGCAGGAATATAGGGTCAAATTCCCCATAACTTAATAGAAGCATGGCAGGCGTGACACCATAGCTGATGATATCTATCAGCACATCAAGCTGCCCGCCAAACAATCGGTCAGAACCTGTGCGCCCCTTCATCCTGCGTGCAACAAGCCCATCGGCCCAATCAAAAGCAACGGCCCAGATCATCCCGATCATTGCCGCGGGATAAATGCCTAATGCAATGAAATATAAAGCCGAAAGCGTGCAGGCGAGGCCAGCAAGAGAGCAAATATTGGGAAGATCCCAAACATATGAGATAATAGAATTTGGCTGTTTTTCTTGGGAATCACTGTCTTTTATTATCATTATACATCCAAAATGAAGAGTTTTACTTATATCATATTTAGACTATATATTGCTTTTAAATATATAAGGACATAAATAAATAATGATTATTTATACTGTTGGGACTTTTGATCTGTTGCATGTAGGGCATTTAGCCTTGTTAAACTATTGTAGAAGCTTAGGCGATGTGGTTGCGGTTGGCGTTGCTTCCGATGAGGTGGTGAACCGTTACAAGCCCAATGTGCCAGTTATTCCGCTTAATCAGCGCATGGAAATGTTGAGAGCTTTGCGGTGTGTCGACATTGTTCACCCATATCATGATCTTGAATATGTATCTGGCTGCAAGGAAGTAAATGCCGATGTTTTCGTGATTGGAGAAGATTGGGGCAGAAAACCTCATAACCTTGACGCGGAATCTTATTTAAAGGCAGAAGGAAAGAAAATTATTCAGGTTCGCTACAACCCCCGAACCTCATCAACGAAAATCAAGCAAACTGTCATTACTCAGACGCACGTAGATTTATGCGCTGCATAACCAATATGACTGCCGCCATGAAATGTTAACTTGCACCAGCGTCGCAAGGCGTTGGGGCGATTAGCAAAGCACAAAAAAGGCCCCAGCGTTTCCACTGAGGCCTTTTTAATAGATGGTGCCCGGAGGCGGATTTGAACCACCGACACGCGGATTTTCAATCCGCTGCTCTACCAACTGAGCTATCCGGGCAAAAGGATAACAAGGAACGGGGTGCTTATAAAAGATATATTGGAGGCTGTCCAGCGCGCTTAAATGGGCAAAAATCCACCGCTTCAATATTCGTCGTCATCGTCAAAATCATCTTCAATTGCAGCACTTTCTTCCGCCGGAATGGCATAATTACCGTTTAGCCAACGCCCAAGGTCAATATCGGCGCAACGCTTGGAGCAAAATGGCGAATATCCAGCCACCGCCGGTTTTTTACAAATGGGGCAAGCCTTGGCCTTTTTTGGGTCTTTTTCGCCTTTAAAAC
>JAOULV010000295.1 GCA_029881835.1 Rhodospirillaceae bacterium | reverse complement strand
CGTTGGGGTCGCTGGCGGCCAAAATGGCCGAAATAATGTCGGCCAAACGGTCAGCCCGCTGGATTAACACCACCGTGCCTTTGCGCCTAACCAGCCCAAGGGCTGCATTTACCCATTGGTTCAGGTCGGCGTCCCCTTCAAAATTGGCCGTGCGCTTTATTTCGCCCGGTGGCGGGTTGCCGTTACCAGATGCCATAAACGGTGGGTTAGCCATGGCAAAATCGTATTCGCCCGCTTTTGTGCCCTCTGGCGGGTTGGTTATATCGCCATCAAATACCTGCAATCGGCTTTCAAGGCCATTTTCGCGGATATTTCTAAGGCCAAGGTTCGCCAAAACCGGCTGGATTTCAATACCGTCAATCAAAACGCCATCAGCCCTGAGACCCAGACAAAGCATGGCGACCCCGACCCCACATCCCATATCCACCACCTTGTCACCCGGTTTGGCGTTTATGCTGGCGGCCAACAATACGGTGTCGATGGCTGAACGGTAACCAACGGCGGGTTGGTAAAACCTGATGCGACCCTTAAACAGGTGGTCTTCGGTGGTTTCAATCCCCAATTTGGGTGATTTTTCCGAATTTTTTTGCATAAAAACTTACTTTTTTTCAAACGCCCGTTTGTGGGCATGGGGAATTATGTGGTAAATCTGGGGAAACAATAAGTTATTTTTTTAAGCTCTTACAGTGGGGAGTTTCATTTTGGGAATTGTCGTCAACCTTGATGATCAGCGAAAAAAGCCATCGGCCCTAGACCGTTTGGGCACCCTGATTGAAGATGACATGAAAGCCGTCAATCAGGAAATCATCAAACGCATGCATTCCCCGGTAAGTTTGATACCGGAACTGGCGGGCCATATTATTGCCGCCGGCGGCAAGCGCCTGCGCCCGATGCTGACCTTGGCCGCGACCAAATTATGCGGGCATACGGGCAACCGGCAGATTTTGTTAGCAACCTGTATTGAATTTATTCATACCGCAACATTGTTGCATGATGATGTGGTTGATGAAAGCGAGCTAAGGCGCGGCAGCGAAAGCGCCAATGCGCTGTGGGGCAACCAGGCAAGTGTTCTGGTTGGTGATTTTCTTTTTTCCCGTTCGTTTGAATTGATGGTCGAGGATGGCTCGCTTGATGTTTTGAAAATACTGTCATCGGCTTCGGCCATTTTGGCCGAAGGTGAAGTCATGCAATTGTTGACCGCCAATGACACCGAAACCAGCGAAAGTGCGTATCTTGACGTAATTGAATCTAAAACCGCCATATTATTTGCCGCCGCTTGCGAGCTTGGCGCCATAATTGGCGAACGCCCCACCGCTGAGCGCGAGGCATTGCGGGCATACGGGCAAAACCTTGGGGTTGCCTTTCAGGTAATTGACGATGTGCTTGATTACCACGCCAAGGAAGAATCTTTAGGTAAAACCATTGGCGATGATTTCCGCGAAGGAAAGGTAACCCTTCCGGTTATTTTGGCCTTTCGTCGCGGCAACGATGAAGAGCGCGAATTTTGGCGGCGCACCATCGAAGACATGACCCAGGAACCGGGCGACCTTGCGCGTGCCCAAGGGTTGCTGGAAAAACACGGCGCACTGGATGATGCGGTTGAACGTGCGCGCCATTATGGCGCCATCGCCAAAGACGCCCTTGGGCTGTTCCCTGAAAGCGAAATTAAACAAGCACTTTTAGATGTGGTTGATTTTTGTATTGAACGGGCGAATTAACAATATTAAAACCATCCACCATCAAACTGACGGAGTGTAGCTCAGCCTGGTAGAGCACTGTCTTCGGGAGGCAGGGGCCGGAGGTTCAAATCCTCTCACTCCGACCAGTTAACCACTTGAAAAGCAATTATTTTTTAGTGTTGGCTGACGTTGGTTTAATTGTATTTACCTTTTATCAATGTCGCCGGTTTTTTGGTTATTTTGTTTTGGCGCATCGTCATCAAACAAAATGCGGTTGGCAGAGCCTTCCATGTCTTCAAATTGCCCCGATTTAAGTGCCCATAAAAAAGCCGCCAGTGCAATTGCGCCCAATACCAAAGCTATGGGGATTAGGTATATCAAAACGTCCATTAGCTTTCATCCCTTTTGCTTTGTTGCCAGCCAAGCCTGAGAGAGTTGCCAATCACCACCAGCGAAGAAGACGACATGGCGATTGCGGCAATAAGCGGGGTAACCATCCCTAACATGGCCAATGGAATGGTAGAGGCATTATATATAAATGAAAGGGCAAAGTTTTGTTTAATCAGCCTATCTGCCATACGCGCCACATCTAAAATTTCAATAACCGGTGATAGCCTATCGCCCTGATAAACTAT
>JAOULV010000293.1 GCA_029881835.1 Rhodospirillaceae bacterium | reverse complement strand
GCAACACATCAGGGCGACTGGCGTTTCCAAAAAATACCTGAAATCCATCGTTTCTTCCTCTGGTTACGTTATCTGCGTTCAAATCAATTGCGATGCAGGGAATGTTGGCCGCTTTTAACAAAATCGCTACGGTTCTTCCGACCCGACCAAACCCGGCAATCAGTACCGGACGGGAATCAGCCGTGTCTTCATCAACCATTATTCCCGATACTTCATCGGGGCGGTGAACTGCAATGTAATTGCCAATGCGCACCATTATTGGTGTCATCGCCATAGAAATAACAATTACCGAAAGCAACGATGAAACTAATTCGCCCGGCAAAACGCCATTATTGCTGGCAAGTGAAAACAACACGAAACCAAATTCACCTGCCTGCGACAGTAAAAACCCCGATCGCAGTGAATCGCCAAGCGATAGCTTGGCAACGCGGGCCATGACGGTTATCAATGCAACCTTCAGCGCCATGATGCCCATTGTGCCGCCTATTATGATTTGCCAATCGGCTGCCAATGTAATTGGATCTAGGGTCATGCCGACGCTCATGAAGAATAGCCCCAACAATAGACCACGAAATGGCAGAACATCGGCCTCAACCTGATGGCGATATTCCGATTCTGATAACATTACGCCTGCAATAAAAGCCCCCATGGCCATGGATAGCCCAATTTGTTCCATTGCCCAGGCGAAGCCGAGAACCAAAAGCAAGGCAAAGGCAACAAAGGCATCTGAATTTTTGCTCCGTGCAATAGCGTGCAAAATTGGGTTGATTGCATAGCGCCCAACCACAAGCACCGCCACGAATATGAATGTAGATTCCAAAACCGCAAGACCCATTGATTCACTTGGGCTAACGCTGCCGGCGGCCAGCAATGAAACAACCACCATCAACGGCACAACGGCCAAATCTTGAAACAAAAGTATTGCAAAGCTAGACCGCCCCCAGCGAGAGGACATCTGGTTTTCATCGCTTAAAATTTGCAAGCCAAAAGCAGTGGACGACAAGGCCAGACCGAACCCAATGATGAATGATTGGGCGTAATCAGTGCCAATAATAAAATTGCTCGCGCCCGCCAATATAATGCCGGTTATTAATACTTGCGCACCGCCGAACCCAAACACCATTCGGCGCATAACCCACAGGCGCTTTGGCTTTATTTCAATACCAATCAAAAACAACAAAAAAACAACACCAAGTTCGCCAATATGGCGCATGTTGTCGGGGTCTTGGACAAGGGCAAGCCCGGCTGGCCCGACCACCGCACCCGCCGCCAAATAGCCCAATACCGAACCAAGGCCTAAGCGATTGAACAAGAGCACGGCCGTTACGGCGGCGGCTAATAATGATAGTATTTCAACCATGCCCTACCTTTTTATTGGTTGTTTATTATTTGCACTACGTTTTCATTATCTTAGCAAAATTCGGCCAATACCCCCACGAAATTTTATGAATAGCAAACCTTTATTTCGCGCTGGTTATGATGGCCATTATAACCACCGCATTAACGCCTGTATTATTGCGCCTGACCCCAAGGCATCATAAAAAAATAATAATTTGCGTTTAGACCAAGAATTATTGGCAAAAAAGTGTTATAACTGATGCCAGATAGATACACTGGAATACCAATTAAATGATGGAGGTCAATTATGCCCCACCGCAAGCCGGAACTTGAACGCATAATCAAGGAATTGGAAAATTTCGTTCAAACAACCTGCGAATACGACCCAACCCACCCCAAAGAACAGCACGATTTCGTGGGGGAAAAGTGCAATGACGCAATATTGATGTTGCGTGACGTTAGCGCAAAATTAAAGGCGCAAGATAAGGAAAAATAACCAGCATAAACCCGGGGCAAGCCGAGGCATGGTTAGACCGTAACGGGGACGCCATATACAATGGAAACACAGCCGGTCAACAATGATGTGGCAATAGCACCCAGCCAACCCAAAACTGGATGGCGGCAAATTAACAATTTAAAACTTACGCTATTTCTTATTCCGTTATTGCTGGTCAGGCTTTACGAAGACGGAAACGTTAATTTCCTTCAACGCATTTTGTTGCTTATAACAGTTTTTGCCGTTGCCTATGGCTGGTCCGCCATATTCGCAAAGCGTGCCTTTAAAAAACCAAACATTGATCAGCTGTATTTCGCCATTTTGTTTACGGTATTTTTGCCCGCTCAGGTTGGTTGGGGCGGCGCGATACTGACCGCCAGTTTTGGTTGGGTATTTGCGCATGAAGTTTTTGGCGCCAAGGGCTTTATCTCGCCAGCACTGCTGGCGCTGGCATTTGGTATTTTTTCCTTTTCTTCAGACGCTTAT
>JAOULV010000292.1 GCA_029881835.1 Rhodospirillaceae bacterium | reverse complement strand
AGCAATGGATAAATCCATGCGCATTTCAGATGTTCGCCTTGTGCATAAATCCGGCGGCAAATCAGGCGAATACGTGGCGGAATAATTTGTAGTGGTTATTTGGGCCAGCGCAGGCGTGATTTCTGCCCCGATATGGATGTATTGAGCAACAGCAATTCATTTAACGAAAGCTGACGTCCGCGAAAACGAATAGCAATAGCATTTGCTTCGCGCCCCTTGGTGGTGCGGGTTTCAATTGAATATTCATAACGACAGACCATCAGACCGCGAAGGGTTTCGGCTTCAATCGCGGTTCCCTGCGCGGGAACGGTATAATCAAACGTCAGCGATACGTTTTTTATGTTTTCAACATCCCAACCACGGGCCTCGGCAAGGCCCACGTCGGTAAAATCTTTTGAAAGTTTTTCCAATGCCATAAGGCAATGTTCAATTTCAGGATCAGCCTGTTCTTTGGGCGCCTCGCCGCAGGCCGCCACCCCCAACAATAGCGCCAGTGCCGCCAGCGTGATGGCCGGCGCGCGCTTAAAAAACGGGCTTTTTGGTACCTTTGTGGGGATTGGCGATTCCATGGGTTTATTATGCGTTTTACCGATGATTAAAGCCATATATTGCTAAAAACCGCCAAAAATAGCCAAAAATACAGGGAATCACCGGCTTGACTAAAAATGAGAACTAAAGTAGAACATAGATTAACGTTTTTGTTTTGTTCTGCCCTTTGGCTGGCTAGAGGTGAAAAATGCTTACGAAAAAACAATATGAACTTTTGACCCTGCTAAATGAACGCATAAAAGATACGGGCGTACCGCCATCATTTGATGAAATGAAAGATGCCCTTGGGTTGAAATCAAAATCCGGCATTCACCGCCTAATCAGCGGGCTGGAAGAACGTGGTTTTATCCGCCGCCTGCCCCATCGCGCCCGGGCGCTGGAAATATTGAAGCTTCCGGAAAATATCTCAGACGATAATTCATCACCTGCGCCTAAACAAAAAATTTCCGGAAACGTAATTCGTGGCGATTTTCGCCATGAACACGCACCCGATCAACATGCAAGTGAAAGCGGTGATAATGTTGAATTGCCGATGCTTGGGCGCATTGCCGCCGGCACGCCCATTGCCGCCATTAGCGATCCATCCAGCTTTATTGGCGTTCCCGGTTCCATGCTTGGCGGGGGTGAACATTTCGCCCTGGAAATTGATGGCGATTCAATGATTGAAGCCGGAATTTTTGACGGCGATATGGTTATAATCGAACGAACCAACCGGGTTGAAAACGGAACAATCTGTGTGGCGCTGGTTGACGGTGAAGAAGCAACATTAAAAAGGCTTCGCAAGAAAAATAATTCTATCGCCTTGGAACCGGCCAACAAAGATTATGAAACCCGCATTTTCGGCCCTGACCGCGTTCAGGTTCAAGGCCGCTTGGTCGGGCTTATCCGTAAATACTGATTTATTTAATCTGTTTGTTTATCACCCACGGTCTATTGCCGCGGGTCTGGTTTACCGTTTGAATGCTAATGCCGTCAGGCCCAAGCCAAAGCGCATAAGCACCATTTTTTTCTAAATCATACGGCGTTATCACAAACAATGGCTTGGCGCAGTTAGAATTATTGGCAAATGCGGCTTTTTCTATTCCTTTTTTCATGGCAAATAAAATGTCTGCGCTGGCGCAATCTTCAATAAGCGCGTCTTCGGTTTTAACAAACGACACCGTGTGGTTTTCTTTGCGAAACACACAACCAACCCCGTCACATGAAATTTCACCCGATTTACCGTTTTTCGGCCACTTGCCATCGGCCTTGTTAAGCCCTGCGCGACGTAGCCAGATGTTTCTTTCAAACCTTGCTTTTGATAATGTTGAAACCAAATAGCCGCCATCGCTTGAACGTGTCGCGGCAAGATCACCATCGGCAGAAACAATAATATCCGGCGGTGACATAAAAATCGAACTTGTCATTCCCAAAACAATAATGGGAAAGCCAAAAAACCGTATTTTCTGTTTCCACAGTGCGACCCACAACCCACCCATAACAACCAACACCAATCCCCACATGGGAAATGCCGGGGTTACCCTGACCGCGCCAGGAATAGATGAAACCGTTTTGGCTACCCAAATTACCATTTCAACCCCAGCCCCCATTGCCTGCAAAGCGATGTTTTCAAGACCAAACGGCATAAGCACAAAAGAAGCAACGGCCGCAGGCATTATCCACATTGCAGTTAACGGCACCGCAAGCAAGTTCGCCAAAAGCCCGAACGTTGCAACCGAATTAAAATGAAATGCGGCAAAGGGTGCGGTTGCCAGACCGGCGATTAGTGTTGTC
>JAOULV010000291.1 GCA_029881835.1 Rhodospirillaceae bacterium | reverse complement strand
CACCGCCGTTATAAGATGTTTCGGCTGTATTGGTTTGGTCAAAAAATCATCGCCGCCCAATTCCATGGCGGAAAGCTGTTTTTCGACATCAAGCTCACCCGATAGAAAAACAATTGGTATCGCATCAAACGCTTCTTGTTGGCGAATGATTGCCGCAACTTCATGGCCTTCGCAATCGGGCATATAAAGATCCAGCAATATCAATTCCGGGGCAAAATCATTAAGCACATCAATAACCCCCATGGGTTCGTTTAATGCCCTGGTGGTCATTCCGGCGCCCTGCAAAACCAGTTCGGTATGGTGCGATAAGCTTTCATCGTCATCAATAACCAAAACCCTAAACGGGTCGGTTTCTTCGTCTGATACTAATGAATCAAGAACGTTGACCATATCTGCCATATCAACCGGTTTGATAAGGTAATTTTTTGCGCCCGCACGAACCGCGCCCAACCTGTGGGCCATGTCATCAATTTCGGAATGAATGACTATTGGGCATTTTAATTTTCCGGAATTGTGCATTTCGGAAATCAATTTCAGTGCGCTTTCGCTTTCGCCGTCAAAAACTATGTCGGTTATAAGGGCAAATACATCACCGTCGCTTATTGCGTTTGCCAATTCATTGGGGTGAGAAATGCCGGTAGCCAAAAAACCAAAATGCTCAAGCTCGCTAACAATTTGCGACCTAACTTTTTTATCACCGTCCAGCACTACCACCTTGCGTATTTCCCTATCGGCGATTGAGCCTTCGTCTTGGGCAATTTCTTCCGGGCCGTGTGGTTTTTCTACCCTGATATCAGGATGGATGCTTGATTTTTTCAGCGCATCAAGCCTGCTGTTTAAATAGACAGCAAGTTCAGGATCATACTTTTCTTCTTCCATTGACTTGACGCAGGCGTTTTCCATTTCACGGGCCACCGTTGAAACATCTTTAAAACCGAATGTCGCACCGGAACCGGCCAGCTTGTGTGTAAGTGCGCGCACCGAAGAAATTGTTTCGACCAATGCGTTTTCATCACTGGCGTTTGCAATGGCGGCCACTTGGTCGGAAATTTCGGCAACCTTGCCCGCAAGCTGTTGGGCATAGGCTGATTTTAGGGCGGCCATTTTTTCTTCGACTGTCATGTTGTTATCAGCCATTATCCGCGCTCCATATTTCGCGCACCTGCTGGGCAAGCGTCATGGGATCAAACGGTTTTGGTATAACATCTGCCGCACCCAAATCTTTGTAACGCTGCACATCAGACGGCATTACCTTGGCGGTCATAAATATGGCAGTGGTTTTTTCTAATTGCGGTATTTCGCGCAAACTTGCCAATGTCGTTGGCCCGTCCATTCCCGGCATCATAACGTCCAGTAAAATAAGGTCGGGGCCGAAACCGGGCCCCTTGGCAAGGGCCTCGTCGCCGGAACTACATACCTCTAGCGTATAGCCGCCAACCATTTCCAGCGCCATGCGGGCAACCGTTTGGATGTCCGGGTCATCTTCTACGTAGAGTATTTTTGATAGTTCCATGCTTAAATTAACCTAACTTTTTTTTATACACCTGCGGAGATAATTTTTTTAACCCGCGAAACAATCATATCGTGCGTTACGCGTGATTTTACCATTATATCGCTAACTTTTATATTATCCGGTATCTTGCTTTCGTCTGCAGTAAAAATGACAATTTTCGGGTTATTTTTCATCAAGGCGATATCGTCCAACAAATCCAATTCGTTTTTGTTTTTGCCCTCAATCCCAAGAATTACAACACCAATGTCGCCCTGCCTTAGGAATTCTCTCGCCTCTTCGGGGGTTGAGGCACTGGCGACATCCATCTCATCGCCCAGTGCCGCGCCAAGAAATTCGCGGATATTATTATCGCTATCGCTAATCAACACCTTTTTGCTGGGCTTGGTATTGGTGGTTTCAATTGCGCCATTGTCGCTTGGCGCCGCGTTGGCGCTTTGGGCAGAAGAAAGCGCTAGCTGATCATGGCTTGCAATTGGCACGGTGAAGCTAAACGTTGTCCCCTTGCCGACCTGCGATGCAAAGCTCATGCTTCCGCCCATGTATTCAACGATGGATTTTGAAATGCTTAAACCAAGCCCGGTTCCGCCTTTTTGTTTGGTGTCCGAACTATCGGCCTGGGAAAAGTGTTTGAAAATTCGCTCGTGGAATTCTTCCGGAATACCTTCGCCAAAATCGACCACATTTATGCTTACCATGTTGTCACTTACATTGGTCGTAATTTCAACTTTTTCACCTTTTTTGGAAAATTTAATGGCGTTTGACAATAAATTCGCCATCACCTGATCAAAGCGGTCTGTATCAACGTTAACCAT
>JAOULV010000290.1 GCA_029881835.1 Rhodospirillaceae bacterium | reverse complement strand
GTTATCGAGGCCCACGGCGGCAAGGTTGCGCTGGATGATGCCCCTGACGGGGGTTCGATATTTTCCATTCAGGTCCCCCCATTAAAAAATAAGCAATAAAAACAAATAGATATATACTTAATTTGAAATCATCATATCTGTCAGGAAGCTGTCAGCTTCACCCCCCATATTTATTCCCAAGTTTAAGGGCGATTCGTTCCTCTTTTATGTTTTGGGGTAATAAGTATGAAAAAAATCCTATCTGTATTTAGCGCATTTGTTGTCATGTCGGTTTTTGCCCTTGCGCTTAGCGAGAGCAAGGCGGCAAGCGCTGAGGCCCAAGAGTTAGCGGTTAACCCGGTTTCTTTCTTGCAGCTGGAAATAACCAGCACCTGCACGGACAAAGGATCGCTATTTAGGATAATCAATCGCGGGCAAAAATGGCCACGCAACGGTGTTTTGCATGTTTATTTTGCCGATGACCAATCATCAATGACCGAACGCAGAATTCGTCTGGCCCCCAACCAAAAAGTTTCTTTCGTCATAGACAACAACAAAAGTGCAGGCCGTCCCGTTGGCATGTGGATTGAGCCTGAATGGTACAAAAGAGATTTTGCATACGATGCAAAAACAAGCTGTTAAGGAGCACACACCAAAACAGTAACTACCTAAGGTTATGTAGACGTTCCACGGCCCTGTCAGTGTCTGGCGCCCCAAATGGGCTCGTGGTTCTAGCCGCCGACCTATCTAGCGTGGGCCGCCAGGTGTGGTCGGCGGCGACCTTTCAAAAAGACCATGTATCCACCCCTGGATACATGGTCTTTTTTTGTGCGACGGTGCTATGATAGACAGGCAAATCATAAAAAGGGGCGTTTATGGCAGATCTTCGTTTAGCGGTATTTGATTGTGATGGAACATTGGTCGATAGCCAGCATTCCATTGTTCAGGCGATGTTTGCAGCGCTTGATGCCCACGGTATGGAAATTCCTCAAGCGCAATATATCACCCGCATGGTCGGCCTGCCCCTAGAGGTAGCAATTTCACGCCTTGTGCCGGATGCCGACATAGCGTTGTGCGCCGAATTGAGCGAAACCTACAAATCATCATTTTTTAAAATGCGGCAAAACGGAATGGTTGATGAACCGCTTTTTCCGGGCGTGCTTGATGCAATTGATCGCCTGAAAAGCGATGGTTGGCTATTAGGGATTGCCACCGGCAAGGCTAAACGTGGGCTTGTAGCGACGCTGGATAAACACAATATTTTAGATCAATTCATAACTTGCCAGACTGGCGATAGCGCGCACGGCAAGCCACACCCCGATATGATGTTGCGCGCGATGGCGGAAACCGGTGTGGATGCGCAAAATGCCATAATGATAGGCGATACCACCTATGATGTGGAAATGGCGCTTAGCGCCAAAACTAGTGCGATTGGGGTTGGTTGGGGTTATCATGAAAAGGACGAATTGCTTGAAGCGGGCGCAATCGGTGTTGTTGATAACACGGATGACCTTGTGGCAATGCTTTTTGAGATATCCAACGGCGCAGATGTAAGAAAATGAACAGATATATAAAAATAATTGGCGGTCTTGCTGTTTTTTTAATTGCGATTGTGGTTGGCACAATTGCCGCATTAAAAAGCATGGATATAAACAGTTTTAAAAACGAAATTGCCGCTGAACTAAAAAAAGAAACCGGGCGCGATGTAAAAATTTCCGGCGACATAGAATTGCTCATATCAATTAGTCCCAAACTAAGGGTTGAAGACGTTAGCTTTGCCAATGCTTCGTGGGGCAGTAAACCTGAAATGGCAAGCATAGGACTGCTTGAAGCAAAAGTAGGATTGCTATCGTTAATTTCTGGGGAAATAAATATAAAATATTTGAACATATCAGATATGGATCTTTTGCTGGAAACCAACGCACAAGGCGCAGCCAATTGGGATTTTCAACCGCAAAATAAAACCACCCCAAATGAAAAAAACCCATCAACAGGCGCAACGCAACTTCCCATAGTCCACGATGTGGGCCTAAGAAATGTACGCGTTACCTATATTGATGGAGTGCAAAAATCTAAATTTAGTGTTGCAATACCAGAGATGAATTTAAATGCAGCGTCTGGCGATGAACCGGTGCATGTAAACGTAAATGCCGAAATCAACGACGCCCCGCTTGATGTGGTTGCCACGGTTGGCAGCCTTGATCAATTTTCCAATATTGATGAAAAGCCGTTTCCTTTAAGTGTTGCAATAACCGCCTCTGGCTTATTGGCAAAAATTGAAGGAACGGTTCATATTCCCAAAACCGGACTTAAAGTAGGGGCCGATGTCAGCTTAAGCGGGACAGAAATAGAAAC
>JAOULV010000038.1 GCA_029881835.1 Rhodospirillaceae bacterium | reverse complement strand
TGTGCATTGGCCCCGTCAGGTCCGCCGGCCTGCGCCATGTCTGCTCGCCCGCCACCGCCTTTGCCGCCCAATGCTTCGGAGCCGATGCGAACAAGTTCGACCGCGCTAAATTTATCGGTAATGTCTTCGCTGACGCCAACAACCAATGACGCCTTTCCATCCGACACCGCCACCAGCGCAACCACGCCCGATTTTATTTGTTTTTTAATATCGTCAACCATGCCTTTTAATTCTTTGGCCGGAACGTCTTGTAACAGGCGCGGCGCATAGGCAATGCCACCAATGTCTTTTGTTTCGCCGCCGCCGTCGCCGCCGCCGGAAGCAAGTTTTTTTCTAAGCTCGGTAATTTCGCGTTCAAGCTTTTTGCGCTCGTCAACCAATTGGCGAACCCGTTCGGGAACATCTGTCGTTGTTGATTTTAACAATTCGGCGGTACGCAATAGCGCGTCTTCTTGGGTTTCCATGTATTGGACCGCCGCCCCGCCAGTTAGGGCTTCGATCCGGCGCACGCCAGATGCCACCGCACCTTCGGAGATTACCTTCAGCAATCCAATATCGCCGGTACGCGAAACGTGCGTTCCGCCACACAGTTCAACCGAAAACGACCCACCCAGCAAACCTTCGCTACCTTGCTCAGGCTCGGTTCCCATGGATACCACGCGCACTTCATCACCGTATTTTTCGCCAAACAATGCCATCGCACCTTGGGCTTGGGCTTCTTCCGGGGTCATTAGGCGCGTAACAACATCGCTGTTGGCGCGAATTTGCCCGTTGACCATCAATTCCACATCGGAAATCTGTTCGGGCGTAATTCCCTTGGGGTGACTTATGTCAAAACGCAAACGTTCACCCGATACCAAAGATCCTTTTTGCGTAACGTGTTCGCCCAGTTCACGCCGTAATGCCGCATGCAGCAGATGGGTGGCCGAATGATTGGCCCTTAGTTCTGAACGTCTGGCATGGTTTACGGCAAATGCCGCATCAACCCCAACTTTGGGTGAACCAGAGGTTACCTTGCCCACGTGAACGTGAAGTGAGCCAAGTTTTTTTTGGGTATCATTAATATCAATTTCGAACCCGTCGCCGGAAATGGTGCCGATGTCGCCCATCTGCCCGCCACTTTCGCCATAAAATGGCGTCTGGTTGGCAATTACGGCAATTTCATCGCCGGGTGTTGCGGAATTTACACGTTTACCATCTTTTATTATTGCAAGAATTTTTCCTTCGGCGTGTTCGGTCTTGTAGCCAAGAAAATCGCTCGCGCCGACATCGTCTAAAACATCAAACCATACTTCCTCGGTGGCGGCTTCGCCCGAACCTTTCCATGCGGCGCGTGCGGCGATTTTTTGCCGTTTCATTGCATCATTAAAGCCGTCTTCATCAACCCCGATGGATTTTGGCTTTAGGGCATCTTGGGTCAGGTCAAGCGGAAAACCATAGGTGTCATAAAGTTTGAACGCGGTTTCACCATCAAGCTCGCCGCCCGGTTTTAGTTCAAGCGTTGCTTCGTCCAACAGCTTTAACCCACGATCAAGGGTTTTTTGGAAACGCTGTTCTTCCATTTTTATGGTTTCGCTGATTAACGCTTCGGCCCTGACAAGTTCGGGAAAAGCCGCGCCCATTTTTGCGTTAAGCGCCGAAACCAAACGGTAAATAACCGGATCGTTTGCGCCAATCATGTGGGCATGACGCATGGCCCGGCGCATAATGCGGCGCAAAACATAACCGCGCCCTTCGTTTGATGGCAAAACCCCGTCTGCAATTAAAAACGCGATTGAACGCAAATGGTCGGCTATCACCCGGTGTGAAACCCTGTGTTCGCCATCGGGGTCGGAATTGGTTGCGTCCGCAGATGCGCTGATAAGCGCACGCATTAAATCAATATTGTAGTTATCGTGTGTTCCTTGCATTACCGCAGCAATGCGCTCTAACCCCATACCGGTATCAATGGATGGCTTGGGCAATGAATTGCGAACATCGGTTGAAACTTGTTCATATTGCATGAAAACAAGGTTCCAGATTTCAACAAAACGATCGCCGTCTTCGTCCGGGCTGCCCGGGGGGCCGCCTGGAATGTGATCGCCGTGATCATAAAATATTTCCGAACATGGCCCGCACGGCCCGGTTTCACCCATGGCCCAGAAATTATCAGATGTGGCAATGCGGATAATGCGTTCATCCGGCAAGCCGGCTATTTTTTTCCATAAATCAAATGCCTGATCATCATCGTGATAAACCGTTACGCACAGGCGGTCTTTATCAAGGCCGTATTCACGGGTTATCAGGTTCCACGCAAGCTCAATCGCCACGTCTTTGAAATAATCACCAAAAGAAAAGTTGCCCAACATTTCAAAAAAAGTATGGTGGCGCGCGGTGTGACCGACGTTTTCAAGGTCATTGTGTTTGCCGCCGGCACGAACGCATTTTTGACTGGTGACCGCACGGCTATAGGGACGATGTTCAAGCCCGGTAAATACGTTTTTAAACTGCACCATGCCAGCGTTGGTGAACATCAAGGTCGGATCGTTGTGGGGAACCAATGGGCTGGAATCCACGGCCTGATGGCCATTGGCAACAAAGTAATCAATAAACGCCTTGCGGATGTCGTTGGTTGTCTGCATTTGTTTTTTTAACCGGCCCTGTTTTTATGTTGGAACACCTGCTTTTACAGCCCTTTCAGGTTAGTGTCCACCAACTGAAAACGGTTTTATCCCAACGCAATAAACCAAAAATGGCCCCCCTTGGGTTGGCAAGGGGGGCCGTAACAGCCATTTAGGGGTAGGAGGAGAAGGTGTTATAGGGGGCTGTTTTTGGGGGTTAGTACTTATTCTGCGCTATCTGGCGCTAAATCATCACCCAGTTCATCAATCCCGTCTTCGGCCATTGAGCCACCGCCACCGGTCATCATTTCTTCCGAAATAAGGCCAGCATTCTGGCGGATGGCAGCTTCTAGTTCGGCCGCTTTTTCGGGGTTATCGCGCATGAACTGTTTAGAGTTTTCCCGGCCCTGCCCGATGCGTTCGGAATTATACGAATACCAAGAACCGGATTTTTCCACCAAACCTGCCTTGGTGCCAAGGTCAAGCAATTCACCCATCTTGGAGATGCCTTCGCCGTACATGATATCGAATTCAATCATTTTGAACGGCGGTGCCAGCTTGTTTTTTACGACCTTAACCCGGGTCTGGTTGCCGACAATTTCTTCGCGGTCCTTGATGGCGCCAATGCGGCGAATTTCAAGGCGCATTGATGAATAAAATTTCAGCGCATTACCGCCCGTTGTGGTTTCCGGGTTGCCAAACATTACGCCAATTTTCATCCTGATTTGGTTGATGAAAATAACCATGGTATTGGAACGCGAAACCGATGCGGTTAATTTGCGCAGGGCTTGGCTCATTAGTCTGGCTTGCAGGCCCATGTGATGGTCGCCCATTTCGCCTTCTAGTTCGGCCCTGGGTACAAGCGCCGCCACGGAATCGACCACCAACACATCAACCGCGCCTGAACGCACTAACGTGTCGGTAATTTCCAAGGCTTGCTCGCCGCCATCTGGCTGGGAGATGAGCAATTCATCAATATTTACGCCAAGTTTTTTGGCATAGGATGGATCAAGGGCGTGTTCGGCGTCAATAAACGCGCAAGTTCCGCCACTTTTCTGGGCTTCGGCCACAACGTGCAACGCCAGTGTGGTTTTGCCTGAGCTTTCCGGCCCATAAATTTCTATTATTCGACCCCTAGGCAACCCGCCGATACCAAGGCCTATATCAAGACCCAGCGATCCGGTAGAAACGACCTCGGCATCAACTGTTTCGCGCTGGCCTAGCTTCATAACCGAGCCCTTGCCGAATGCGCGCTCTATCTGGCTGACCGCAGCCTCAAGTGCTTTGTTTTTATCCACGCTATCTTTTTCTTCCACTACACGAAGTGCTGTCTTTGACATTAGCTTTCCCCAATATGTTCACACACGGTGAGTTTGTTCAATAAATGTTCGGTAAAGACAAATGTACTCTTTTTGTTCTCATTGGCAAGCATTTTTTTATCTTATTGAAAATAAAGCATTTTTCACCTTATGTTCTCAATGTGTTCACAAAATATCGGGCACTATGTGCTTTTGTCAGATATATGAGATTCGCCTTAAATCAGGGCAGCATAAAAGACATAAAACAAGAATCGGCAACTGGGGCACTTTGGTGTTATGGCCACAGAGGGACGGGTGATTTGGCTGGACGAAAAGAGGTCTAGTTGATGGTTTGCCCGATATAATATTCGGTCTTGCCGTGGCTGGATTTTCTGAATTTCTTGTTTTTGTACATATCTTTATCGGCATGACAAAAAAGCTTATCAAGATCATCAACATCATCGGGAAGAGTGGCGCAACCAACGCTGGAGCCGACTTTGATGATGGTTCCATCAATATTATACGGATCGGAGCTTAGGGCTTTTTCTATTTTCTTGCCCGTGGCTTCGGTGTGATCAATGGATTTTGGCTTTATTAAAATGGCGGCAAATTCATCACCGCCAATGCGCGCAACGATATCGCTGGCGCGGGTTACAGATACGATGCGTTCAGAAATTTGCTGTAAAAGCTTATCGCCGACTTTGTGGCCGTATTTGTCGTTTACGCCTTTAAAGCCATCGACATCTACCACCAAAAGACCCAGTTTTTCACCATCGCGCCTGGCGCGCTCGCCCGCCTGTTTAAGCTGGGCTTCAAACAGGGCCTTATTGCCAAGCCCGGTCAAGGAATCGCGCAAGGCTTCTTTTTGTAGTTCAATTTCGCGGCGTTTTAGGTACATGGAAAATGAAATGCACTTGGCCAGTTCAAACTTGGTGAAGCGATCTTTTATCAGGTAATCCATGGCGCCTAAGGTCATGGCTTCGAATGCCGCTTCCTTGCTGGCGTAATCGGTCAAAAAAACAAACGCGGTCATGGCGTTGCTGCCGCGCAGATGTTTTAAAATATCCAGCCCGGTCTCGCTCCCGTCCATGTCATGTTCCAGGAAGCAAAGGTCATAATATTGACCATGAAGCATGCCAACGGCGCCTTCAGGGGTGGTTGCGTGTTCAACAACGGTTCCTTCGGGACAGCATTCAACAATCATCTGCTTTAGATAATCAGCATAATGCTTGTCTGTTTCGGTTAGCAAAACCCGCAGGCTGCCTTCATTGAACCCCGTAAATGGCATAAGAATCAAAAATCTTTCTTGTGCTTACTTGTGCTTAAAATGTTGTTTTGTCGCGATATTATTGTCCACTATCGCGATACATCCGAACAACTTACCCCCCCAAAGGTTGCGGACACTATAATCATTTTGAACTAGCTGACAAGCGGGTTTGCTGGCTTGGTAGGTGGATAACTATCCACTTGATATATAATAATTTTATTTTTCCAGCACCTCTTTGACCTTGGATGCTAGGTCCTTGAGGCTGAACGGCTTGGGCAGGAACGAATAATCCCCCTTGCCGAATCCCCCGGGAATTACGTTGTCCGTGTAGCCCGATATAAAAATTACTTTCACATCCGGCATTTCTTGACGCACGAATTGCACCAGTGTGTGGCCATCCATGCCCGGCATAACAACGTCGGTGACTATTAGGTCGATATGGGCATCGGTCGAATTTATCACGTCCAGCGCCACTTCACCGTTTGCCGCTTCTAAGACCTCGTAACCTTTGTTTTTTAACGCCCGGGTAGCGAACATGCGCACGGCATCTTCGTCTTCGACCAACAATATGGTCCCAACCCCGGTTAAATCGGCAGTTAACATTGACGCGCTTTCACCTTGAAGTGACTGCGTTCCAATTCCATCAACCGCACGGGGACGACGCTCACTTTTTGAAACGTGGCACGGCAAAAGAACGGTAAAGGTTGTGCCTTCGCCCGGCGCGCTATCAACAAACACATATCCGCCCGCCTGATGAACGATGCCGTAAACGGTAGAAAGGCCAAGGCCCGTTCCCTCGCCCACCTCTTTGGTTGAAAAAAACGGCTCGAATATTCGGCCCATATCTTCTTTGCGTATGCCGATGCCGGTATCGATTACATCGATGGTGACAAATTCGCCTGCCGGAACCAAATCCATGCCGCGCTGCATCGGTTTTTCAAGGTTTAGGTTGGCGGTACGAACCGTTAACTGCCCGCCGCGGCGCATGGCGTCCTTGGCATTAACGGCCAAGTTTATGATGACCTGATCAAACTGGTTACGGTCCATTTTAACCATTCCCAGTTCCGGTTCGTTTTCCATGTTTAGCTCAATCGGGCTTTCAAGCAATCTGCCAAGCATGGACGAAAGGTCGGAAAGGGCTTCGTTGGGATCAAAAACAACCAGCTCAAGTGAATCTTTGCGCGAGAACGTGAGCAACTGACGCACCAAGTTAGTTGCCCGGTTGGCGTTTTGTTTTATTTGTTGAATATCGGCAAATGACGGATCATCCGGTCCATGGCGCGCCAGCAACAAATCTGAAAAACCAATCATCGCGGTCAACAGGTTATTAAAATCATGCGCTATGCCACCCGCCAGCTGACCGATTGCCTGCATTTTTTGCGATTGGGCAAACTGTATCTCAAGGTGTTTTTGTTCGGTCGTATCAATGAAATGAATAACCAGACCGGTTACCTCGCCGAATGCGTCTTCCATGCGCGAAGCATAAAGCGATGCCATTACCTCGCGCCCACCCGATGCCGGCATTCTTACCTCAAGGTGGGCGGCACGCGATATTCCCATCACAACCTTG
Source organism: Rhodospirillaceae bacterium (assembly GCA_029881835.1). Classification (GTDB taxonomy): domain Bacteria; phylum Pseudomonadota; class Alphaproteobacteria; order Rhodospirillales; family Magnetovibrionaceae; genus DAOVVL01. Next base: position 2,675 of record JAOULV010000038.1, on the reverse strand, counting down.
GAAAGCTGGGCGGCTACATCGCCAGTATCTTCCTTGGCCAGCAAATCGGTAAAGGGGCGCGATATTATAGCATCACGATGAATGCCCAGCATGCGCTGAATTGCCCGGTTGCAATCGGTTACGTTTCCTTGCAGATCAAGCAAAATTATAGAAACAGGCGCCTCATCAAACAGCCAATAAAGCTTGCGCGCAATTTCACGCGCATCCATACGCCCTTCTTCGGTTTTTCTTCTGCGCCCCGGGTTGTCACGAACCACAACCGAACGGGTATAAAGCAGATCGCCATCATTATTCAGGCGACCCGATTGAAACAAAAATGCCCTGAAGGTTGTGCCATCGTGCGCCTGAAGGGTGACTTCACCGTTTAACCCGTCATCGGTTTCATCTTGGCCTTCGTTATTTTCATTGCTTGGGCCAAACGAACCGGAAGCAATCACAAAATCGGCAAAAGATACCCTGCCCGATTTCATTTCCGCCAGGCTTACACCCAACCACGAACACAATACTTCGTTTGCGAAAACTATCTCGCCGTTGCCATTAACCGAGAAAAACCCAACCGGAAGATTATCCAAAAGATCGGAAAGAAGGTCGCCTTCGCGTTTTCTGGTTATTTCCATTTCGTAAGCCGCGGTTACGTCACGCGCGGTCCAGGCTATTAATTTTTCCCCACGCCCGCTAAGCGGCCTTGCGCCCAAACGCCAACGCTGGATAAGAAGCTTGCCGCCAAAGTTTCTCCATATTTCTATTTCTTCCCAATCCTCTGCTCCGGAAGAAGCTTGGGCCAATAAATGATCAAGCTTTTCGCCCGAAACATCATCATCATCGGCCAGAGAAAGATCGCTAAGTACATTTGGGACGGTTTTGCCTGTTTCCACATCGCGCCCAAAAAGATCGCGCCTAAAAAGATCGCGAAAGGCCCGGTTGGCATAAACGCTGTCGCCGGCAAGGGTGGTTATCATCAATGGTGAACCGTCTTCGCCTTGGGCCCTAAAAACCAGCCTTACGCTTGCGTCTGTGTTTGCCCTTCTGCCCAGCGCCCACGCACCCAAAAGCGAAAGCCCGATTGTCGCTATGGCTGCAATATATGGAACAAGCACTATGGCTTGCCCAAATGGGGTTTTTACTTCACCCAAATCAACGTAGCCAAGCCCAACCGACAAACCCAAAAGCCCGGATAAAAGTGCCCCCAGCCAAAACCAGCCGGGCCACGGCCCGCGTGATTGGGCAAACGCGCCAGCAGCGATGGCGTTTTCGGGCTTGGGGCTAGCCTTGGTTAGTTTTTTGCCTGAATTATTGCTGTCTGCCATTGAATTACTGGATTGTGCCTTCTGGTTCACTGTTAGGGATTTTTCCCTTAAGACGCATAACATAGCCTATAACCTCGGCTACCGCTTTGTAATGCTCCACTGGGATTTCTTCGTCAATCTCTACGGCAGAATAAAGTGCGCGGGCAAGTGGTGCATTTTCCACAATCGGCACGTCATTTTCGGTGGCGACCTCCCTTATTCTGAAGGCCAGATGGTCAACCCCCTTGGCCAGAACCTTAGGTGCGGCCATTGAATCCATTTTGTATTCTAGGGCTATGGCATAATGGGTCGGGTTGGTAATAACCACGTCGGCTTCGGGAACCGCAGCCATCATTCTTTGTTGTGAGCGCTCGGCCCTGATTTTCCTGATTCTGGCCTTTATTTGCGGGTCGCCTTCGGTTTCTTTGTGTTCGTCTTTTACTTCTTGGCGGCTCATCCTCAAGGATTTTGTGTGATCCATTTTCTGATAAACATAATCGAGCACCGCAATTGCTGTCATAACCATGATAGCGCCAACCGATATGGCAATAATCAGGTAATAGATTCTGTCGGCCAAATCCGGTAATGCAAAGCTTGGTAATATTTCAAGGTCGGATAAAAACGGAATAGCCATTGCAACCATAAGCAAAGTAACAATCCCAAGCTTTAAAATGCCCTTGACGAATTCCACAAGCGCCCTAACGGAAAACATCCGCTTGAAACCCGAAACAACGGAAATTTTATTCATTTTTGGGGCAATTTTATCAGGTGCCCATAAAAACCCTGACTGCATTATGCTGGAAGCAATGGCAATAATTACCAATGCGCCAAAAAGCGGTGAAAGGTAAAAACCCATCGTCAAAAGCGCATCAATAAGCAATTCTTGCAGGCTGCCGGTATCGGTTCCAATTGCATGTGAATTTTCAATAAACCCGGCCGAATAACTTTTTATCCCCCCCATGAACCACGGCGACATTATAGAAAGCGTTAACAAGCTGGCCATCATAATGGCCCAGCTTTTTACTTCTTGCGACGTTCCGACTTGGCCTTTTTGTCTGGCCTTGGATATCTTTCGCTCTGTCGGGTCTTCTGTTTTTTGTGAGTCGTCTTCGTCAGCCATCAAGGCCTCCGCAATTTTTTGTCACCCAAATCAAGGGATGGCAAGGTTAATAAGATTATCTTCAAGATACGTCATAAACACCAACATCATGCCCGGAAGCGCAATTGCCATAACAGCTATCTGGGTCGTGATTTGGGCGGGTAAGCCAAAGAAAAATACCGGCAACTGTGGCATCAGCCTGCCCATTATGCCAAGCCCGACATAATACGCCAGACCGGTAAGAATAAGCGGCGAAGAAAGCTGCACCCCAATGCGGAAACTGTCTGCTG
>JAOULV010000037.1 GCA_029881835.1 Rhodospirillaceae bacterium | reverse complement strand
TTGGAAAAATTATTGGGCATAAAACCCAAAACCGATAGCGAAGGCTGCCTACAGGATATCCACTGGTATGACGGTGCCTGGGGGTATTTTCCCACCTATACACTGGGCGCCATGACCGCGGCCCAATTGTTTGCCGGCGCCAACGAAGCAAACCCCGAAATACGCCCAAGCATCGCAAAGGGTGATTTTGCACCATTGCTTTCATGGTTGCGAAAAAATGTTCACGGCCTTGGTTCCAGTTTATCCACCGCAGAAATAATAAAATCCGCAACCGGACAAACGTTAAACGCCGAAGTTTTTAAAAACCACCTTAAAGCAAGATATCTAAACGCTTAAAACAGCCAACCCAGCAATATGGGTAATAATATGGCAGTCGCAAGCCCATTAAGCCCCATGGCAAGGCTGGCAAATGCACCGGCAACTTCACTTACCTGCAAGGCGCGCGCGGTGCCAATGCCGTGCGATGCGGTGCCGCCGGCAACCCCACGGGCGCGCCAGTCTTTAATACGAAATAAATTAAGCACCCCCGGCCCGATTACCGCACCTATTATACCGGTCAATATAACCAATACCGCGGTCAGTGATGGAACCCCGCCCACCGCTTCGGCAATACCCATAGCAATTGGCGCGGTAACGGATTTTGGTGCCAGCGAAAGAAGTGTCTGTTCCGACGCACCCATGACCCAGGCAATTCCAATTGCACTAAGTGCGGCGGTCGCCGAGCCAAAAAGAATTGACGCCAATATTACCGGAAACGTGGATTTTACTTTTTGAAACTGCGAATAAAGCGGTACCGCCAACGCAACGGTAGCGGGCCCAAGCATAAAGTGAACGAATTTTGCCCCATCAAAATAGGTTTGATAATCGGTGCCGGTAAGCATTAACAGCCCAACCAAAATGACAACCGCTATCAAAACCGGATTGAGCAACGGATTGAGCTTACCTTTGGAATAAACCCACATACCCGCCTGATAGGCCACAAGGGTAACCGTAAGGCCCAACAACGGTTCGGTCGAAAGGTATACCCAGATGCGGTAAAATTCCTCAGTCATTTTTTATTTCCTCGGCGCTGGGGCTATCGCCGGTTAGGCGGGTAAGGCCGATCATCACGCCTGCGGTTACCAATATGGTCAGGACCGTACTGCCAATCAGGGCTACGGTTATTGCCTGCCATTCGTTGGCCAGCAAATGCAGGTGCATCATCACGCCCACGCCGGCTGGCACAAATAACAGCGATAAATGCGAAAGAAGCCCCTTGGCGGTGTTTTTCAAGCCCTCTGGCAATCCGCCCTTTATAATCAGGCTCAAAAATAATAGTCCCATCCCCACCACCGGGCCCGGTAGCGGCAGGCCAAGGCCCGTGGAAATAATCTCGCCCACAAGCTGATAAACCAGCAAAACAGTGATAAAACCAAGGGTCATGATACAATTAACCTTCACAATTGCCATTTTGGCCCGACACCCTTATGTAAGGGGGCGGTTTATACTTTTAACACAATCACTTTAGGGTAAAAACGCCTTTGATGTACATTAGCACCCGCGGTAACGCACCGGAACTTAGCTTTGATGACGTAGTCCTGACCGGGCTAGCGCGCGATGGCGGGCTTTATGTGCCCAAAACCTGGCCCCGCCTAAGCCTTGAAGAAATTTCCTCGCTGAAGGGACTGTCATACCCACAGCTGGCCGCCCGGGTCATGGCACCATTTGTTGCAGGGTCCATTTCCGAAGATGAACTGGCCAAACTGGCGGCCAAGGCCTATGCCAATTTTGACCACCCCGACATTGCCCCACTGGTTCGCCTTAATGATGACGAATACGTGTTGGAGCTTTTCCACGGGCCGACACTGGCGTTTAAAGATTATGCCCTGCAGTTTCTTGGCCATTTGTTTGACCACATTTTAAAAAAACGCGGGGAAAAAATAACCATCGCTGGCGCCACATCGGGCGATACCGGTTCTGCCGCGATTGAAGCCTGCCGTGATCGTGATGCAATTGAAATTTTTATTCTTCACCCCCAGGGAAAAGTTTCCGAAGTCCAACGCAGGCAAATGACAACCGTTTTGTCAGATAACGTTCACAATATTGCATTGCAAGGAACGTTTGATGATTGCCAAAACACGGTCAAGGCACTGTTTGATGACACAGAATTTCGCGACAACGTACATCTTTCTGCGGTGAATTCCATTAACTGGGCGCGCATATTGGCCCAAGTGGTTTATTATTTTTGGGCGGCATTGCAAGTTGGCGCACCCGATAAAAAAGTTTCCTTCGCCGTTCCGACCGGAAACTTTGGCAATGTATTTGCCGGATTTGCTGCAAGCAAAATGGGCCTGCCAGTTGAACAGTTGATAATCGGCTCAAATGCCAATGATGTGCTTATTCGTTTTATTGAAAGCGGTAAAATGGAATTACACGATGTCGTCCACACCATCAGCCCATCAATGGATATTGGCATTTCCAGCAATTTTGAACGCTTGCTGTTTGAACTTTCCGGGCGTGATGGTAAAAAAGTTTCTGCAATAATGGCAGACTTTGCCAAAACCAAATCATATGCGGTTGACGATGAATTTATGCAAAACCTTAAACAGCTTTTTTCCGGTGCCAGATTTGATGACGTGGCCACCAAAAAAATTATTGGCGATGTTTATGCTGAAAATAAAATGTTGCTTGACCCGCATTCGGCCATTGGTTTGGGTGCGGCGCGGGCCAACCGCAACAACAGCGGCGCACCGGTAATTGTGCTAGCAACCGCCCATCCGGCAAAATTCCCCGATGCGGTAATGCAGGCCGCCAACCAACACCCCGAACTGCCGCCCCATCTGGCTGATTTATTGTCACGGCCCGAACGCAGTGAAATTTTGCAAAACAGTGTAAGTGTGGTCAAAGAATATATTGAACAAACGCTACAAAAACGGGGCAAGAGCTAACCGGCCATGCCTGAAAACGTAAATATCACAACACTTGCAAGCGGCCTTCGCATTGTCACCAATGAAATGGCCAGCGTTGAAACAACATCTGCCGGTATTTGGGTAGATGCCGGGGCCAGGTTCGAAGCGCCAAACGTTGGCGGGGTTTCCCATGTTTTGGAACACATGACCTTTAAGGGCACAAAAAAACGCACCGCACAAAGTCTGGCCGAAGAAATTGAAAATGTCGGCGGGCACATTAACGCCTATACCTCGCGGGAAAATACGGCCTATTACGCCAAAACCCTGAAAGAAGACCTTGGTCTGGCGATTGATATAGTTTCCGACCTTGTCATCAATGCGACCCTTGATAATGACGAGTTCGAGCGCGAGCGTGGCGTTATTTTACAAGAAATAAACCAAGCCAATGACACACCCGATGACGTGGTGTTTGATTTGTTCCAATTGGCGGCTTATCCCGACCAGCCCCTTGGCCGCCCGGTGCTTGGCTATTTTGATGGCATCAGCGCGATGGAGCGCGATACGATGCACGGCTACATGAAAGATTATTACCGCAGTGAAGCAATGGTTTTGGCGGCGGCGGGAAAATTAAAACACGACGAAGTAGTGGCCATGGCCGAAAGCCATTTTGCCGACACCCCAACCGGCAAAGGTCCTAACCACCCACCAGCAAATTACAAAGGTGGCGAATTGCGCGAAATCCGCGATATCGAACAGGTTCATATCGTGTTGGGGTTTGAAGGCATTAATTATCACGATGATGATTATTACGCCGCTGGCGTTTTATCCGGTCTTTTTGGCGGGGGGATGTCATCTAGATTGTTTCAAGAGGTACGCGAAAAACGCGGTCTTGTTTATAGCGTTTATTCTTTCTTTTCGCCCTATGCCGATAGCGGACTATTTGGGGTTTATGCCGGAACCGGTGAAAAAGAAACTGCAGAACTTATTCCGGTAATAACCGATGAATTATCAAAATTAAATGGCCCAATTAGCAGTGATGAAATAATCAGGGCCAAAGCGCAAATTAAATCATCAATGTTAATGGGCCTTGAAAGCACATCGTCACGGGCCGAACAATTGGCCCGGCAGATATCTGTTTTCGGCAGACACATTCCAATTGAAGAAGCCTTAAATAAAATCGAAGCGGTGGATGAAGCCGCAATCAGGCGTGTTGCCAAACGTTTTATGGCCAGCCCGCCAACACTTTCTGCGGTCGGCCCCATTGGTAAGCTTGAAAGTTTTGATAAAATCAAATCACGCCTTGGTTAATGATTTCAAATAAATCAGGCATGCCCCGCATCTTCAGATAACATCAACGCATCAATGCCCATGCTATGCAAAGCGTCTTCCCATTTGCTGTCGGGGTTTAGACCAAATACAATTTCCGGGCTTGCGTTGACCGAAAGCCACCCGTTTTCCAATATTTCATTATCTAGCTGCCCCGGACCCCAGCCGGCATAACCAAGGGTAAGAAGCCTTTTTTCCGGACCGCGCCCTTCGGCGATTGCCTTTACTATGTCCACCGTTGCGGTCAAGGCAACCTGCCCGTCAACCACAAGGGTTGACTCATGCACATAATCAGGTGAATGCAGAACAAACCCGCGTTCGACCTCAACCGGGCCACCGGAATGAACACGAATTGCGGCTCTGGGGTCTAACAATTCGATACCAAGTTGTTCCAGCAGGTCAGGGAATGTTACCTCTTCCATGGCACGGTTGATAATCAACCCCATGGCCCCATCTTCGTTGTGGGCACAAATATATATAACCGTCTGGGCAAAGCGCGGATCAGGCATGGTCGGCATGGCGACCAGCAGTTGCCCGGAAAAATAAGATGATTTTGAGGTCTGGATCGTCATTGCGTGCGCTCCTACCCGTTTTGAGGTTTATTGGCATTAATTATTACATATAGGCAGGTATTGCCCAAAATAAAGAACCCGTGAACAATAAAATTAGCCCTCAAATGACACTTTTCAGCCATTTTTTGTTACTATGTTTTTACCTAATAACCTAATAATAAGCGCCAACCCTAAGGGCAATATCTCAAGGATCTTAGAAAAAACCATTATGCCTAAAATATTTTTTCCCAAAAATATAATAAACGCTGCCTCTTTGTCGCTGGCGCTTTTTATTGCTGTAATTTTGCTAAGCTTTTCAACCGCTGCCAATGGCGCATCATCAACTTGGAATGAAACCGAACACACCCGGGTTAGGCTGATAAGCGCGCTAGACACCGTGGGCAACGACACAAATGTCACCATCGGTTTGCATTTTGAACTTAACCCTAATTGGAAAGTTTACTGGCGTTCGGCCGGTGATGCCGGATACCCCCCGTCAATAAACTGGGACGGATCAGAAAATATATATGATACAAACATGCGCTGGCCCACACCTGAAAGGTTTTCCATACTTGGGTTTGAAACGCTGGGCTATAAAAAAGAAGTAGTTTTTCCCATAGCGCTAAAACTAAAAAATCCAAATCAGGATTTATCCATCAAGGTAAATGTTGATTATTTAGCCTGCGCCGAACTTTGCATACCTTATGAAGCCGAGCTTGAGCTTTTCATTCCCAAAGGCATTAACGGACAAGCACAAATTAACGCAACTGATGCCCACCTTATCAGCCGCTATGAATCGCGCGTTCCAAAAAAAGATGCGGGCATAGGCCTGACAATAAAAAGTGCTGAAATTAAAACAGGCCATAAAAAAGGTGTGTTAATTGTTACGGCCAGCACTGATACAAATTTCACCGAACCTGATTTATTTGTTGAAGGACCGGACGGTCTTTCTTTTTCCAGCCCACAAACATGGATTGATGCTTCGGCAAAAATGGCAGTGCTTGAATTGTCTGTGGACGGGATTGGCGGTTTAAAAAAACCGCTTAGCGAGACCGAATTGACTTTCACGCTTGTTGATAAAAATGGCCCACGCGGCGTGGAACAAAATATGGTTCCAACAATTGCCACCGCCAGTACCCTTGCGGTTAGCGACCTTATGGCCCCTGCTCTTAGTGGCGGAACTTCAATAATAATTATTTTAGGTCTGGCCCTGTTGGGCGGAATGATACTTAACCTTATGCCGTGTGTTTTGCCGGTTCTTTCAATTAAGCTAATGGGTGTGGTTGGTCATGGTGGTGGCAACAAAAAAACCGTGCGCATTAGCTTTATCGCTTCGGCGGCAGGAATTATTTTTTCATTTTTATTATTAGCAGGTGCGTTGGTTGCATTAAAAAGCGTTGGTGCCGCAGTCGGTTGGGGTATTCAATTCCAACACCCATGGTTTTTAATTTCCATGGCATTGGTGATTGTGGTGTTTGCCGCCAACATGTGGGGATTTTTTGAAATTCATTTGCCCGGCAGTATTTCTGAAATTGGCGCAACCCAAACCCACCAACACGGTCTTGGCGGGCATTTCCTAACCGGTGCCTTTGCCACGCTTTTGGCGACGCCTTGTTCGGCCCCGTTTTTGGGAACCGCCGTGGGGTTTGCCCTTGCCCGCGGGGCGCTTGATATATTCATGGTGTTTAGCGCACTGGGCGTTGGCCTTGCCGCACCATATTTGTTGATTGCCGTGTGGCCGGGGCTTGCCACCAAAATGCCGAAGCCCGGGCGCTGGATGGTAATCCTTCGCCGCGTCATGGGTTTTGCCTTGGCCGCAACCGCTATGTGGTTGCTCAGCATTATTGCAATTCAGGTAAACGTTATGGCGGCATGGTTGCTGGGTGGTATTTTGGCATTGGTGGTTGGGGTGTTTTGGCTGCACCACCGTATGGGCAGACGTTTTGGCAGGTTGGAATGGCTGGCCGTTGGGGCATTGGCAATTTTGGCGTTATTAGTGCCCGATGGAACCCGGCAAAATGGCTACGGCGAATATGACGTTTCAGAACTTGAAGGGATTTGGCAACCGTTTGACCAAAGGGCAATTCCCGCACTGGTTCGAAACGGAAAAACTGTTTTTGTCGATGTCACCGCCGAATGGTGCCTGACATGCCAAATAAACAAGGCGGTTTCCCTTTCCGGTGGGGATGCCCTTGCCCGCTTAAAACAAAAAGACGTTATCGCCATGCAGGCCGATTGGACCCGCCCCAGTGATGAAATATCAAATTACCTGTCTAGCTTTGGCCGCTATGGAATACCCTTTAATGCGGTTTATGGGCCAGAAATGCCAAATGGTTTTGCCTTGCCCGAACTGCTAAGCCAACAAATAGTCATAGATGCGCTTGATAAAGCCTCTAAAAAAGAACAATTGAAATAAGCCTTGGCAAAAACTATGTTTTAATTAATTAAAGACATTCAAAACCGGAGAACAAAAAATGACCATCAAGGCAGGTGACACAATACCAGCGGCTAAATTATATGAAATGGGGACCGAAGGTCCGGTTGAAATTTCATCAAAAGATCTTTTTTCCGGTAAAAAAGTTTTGCTGTTTGGTCTGCCCGGTGCCTTTACCCCAACGTGTTCGGCCCAGCACGTTCCCGGTTACCTAAAATTTGAATCGGAAATCAAAGCCAAAGGCATTGATGAAATAGTTTGCTTTTCGGTAAACGATGCGTTTGTCATGGGGGCGTGGGGATATGATCAAGGTGTTGGCGATAAAATACGCATGATCGGTGATGGCTCGGCTGAATTTACCAAAGCCGCCGGGCTGGAGCTTGACCTTAATGCCCGTGGCCTTGGCCTTCGTTGCCAGCGTTTTGCCATGGTGGTTGATGACGGCAAGGTTACCTCAATTGATATTGAACCTGCGGGCCAATTTGGTATTTCCAGCGCCGAAAGCCAACTGGGCAAGCTTTAGCCCCCCTAGCCAACAAGAATTTTAACTTAGGCAGATTCTTCGGCGCCCCGGCGCGCCAATTCATCGGCGCGTTCATTTTCCGGGTGCCCGGCATGGCCTTTTACCCAATGCCATTCAACCTTGTGTTCGGAAATTGCCTTGTCCAGCATTTGCCATAGGTCTTGGTTTTTGACCGGCTTCTTGGCGGCGGTTTTCCAGCCGTTGTTTTTCCAACCGTGGATCCATTTGGTGATGCCGTCTTTGACGTAAGTTGAATCGGTATGTACCCGCACCTTCATTTCCCGCTTCAGGCTTTCCAATCCACGAATTGCGGCCATTAATTCCATTCGGTTGTTGGTGGTGTCAGCTTCGCCGCCATAAATTTCTTTTTCTTCCCCGTTCCAGCGCATAACCACGCCCCAGCCACCGGGGCCGGGGTTTCCCGAACATGCGCCATCGGTAAATATGTCAACGATACCTGGTTCGGCCATAAGCTTAAGACCTATCCAACCCATAGGCACCGGGCCCTTTTACGCTTTGATGAAAACGCAGGCGGGCAAGATATTCTTTTGGGTCGTGTGGTGTAACCATCGCGCCCTTTGGGGTGTTGAGCCAATCATAAAGACGGGTAAGTAAAAACCGGGTGGCACTTCCACGCGCCAATATCGGCAGGGCGGCAAGTTCATCTGCGGAAAAATCCCTGACCTTGCGGTACGACCCAAGCATTTTTTTGGCCTTGGTAACATTAAAGCTAAGGTCGGGTTCGAAACACCATGCATTAAGGCAAATGGCAACGTCATAAGCGAACTGATCATTGCAGGCGAAATAAAAATCTATCAGGCCGGTCAATTTTTCTGAGCGAAAAAAAACATTATCCGGAAATAGATCGGCATGAATGACGCCAGCCGGAAGATTTGTCGGCCAATTTTTTTCAAGAAAATCCAGCTCAGATTCAAGTTCTTTGGTTATTCCGGGAATAACCTCCTCACCGCGGCCTTCGCACGAATTTAGCAATTTGCGCCAGCTATCAACCGACAGTGCATTTTTACGTTTGATGGTAAAATCAGAACCGGCAATGTGCATTTCGGCCAACGCGCCGCCAAGTTCGGCACAATGAAATGTTTGAACGCTTCTGGGCCACATGCCGGAAAGAAACGTTATTATTGCCGCTGGCCTGCCGCTTATGGTTTTGAGCATTTGACCGTCAGCCGCATGCACGGGGCGCGGGCATTTTACCCCACGTTCTGATAAGTGTTCCATAAGTCCTAAGAAAAATGGCAGATCATCGGGGTTCACCCGTTTTTCATAAAGCGTAAGAATGAACGAGCCCTTGTCGGTGTTGAGTAAAAAATTGGAATTTTCCACCCCTTCGGCTATGCCTTTGCACGAAAGAACCTCGCCAATGCCGTAAACATCGGCAAACTTGGCCAGATCATCATCAGAAACTTCCGTATAAACTGCCACCCTTGCAGGCCCCCCACTTTAAAACAGTAAATAATTAAACTTTAACGTTTAGGCAATTTTTACCCGACCAGATTATTTCTAGGCAATGGCCCCCGCCATGTCCAGCATGATGACCCGTTCTATAAATAATCATTTTAAACCCGATGGATGCTTGGAACCATAAGACACATTCTATATTATATTTATGCGGCCTTAAATAAACGGGAAAAACCATGAAGCCGTACCGCTTTTTTGGCAGGTGTGCTCTTG
>JAOULV010000289.1 GCA_029881835.1 Rhodospirillaceae bacterium | reverse complement strand
CTAAGCCAGTTTGAAGCAATCCGTGAAAGCTTTTTATGGCCGGTACTGCGCGAAGCTTATTGGTGTGCCATAATTGCGTTTTCACTTAACACCGGGGCTTACACCGCCGAAATATTGCGCGGCGCAATTCAAGCGGTGCCTAAGGGCCAGGTGGAAGCCGCCAAAAGCATGGGCATGAACCCGTTTCGGGTGTTCAGGCATGTGGTCTTCCCCCAAGCAATCCGCATTGCGGTTCCGGCATACGGCAACGAAATAATTTTAATGTTAAAAGGATCGGCCCTTGCCAGCACCATAACCCTGCTTGATTTGACCGGAATGGCGCAAACGATAATTGCGCGCACCTATATGCAGACCGAATTTCTGGTAGTTGCCGGGTTGTTTTATTTGGCTATCACATATGTCCTGACCCGCGGTTTCAAAATGCTTGAAACCCGCATCAGTCGCCACATGAAACCGGCAAACGGATAACTATCAGGTGGTTTCTTGTTTTGCCGAACGGCCAATTTTAACGTAAGGCGCGATCTCAACCGCCAGCGCGCTTACAAATATTAGCCCACAACCGACCAGCCCCATAACGCTTAGGCGTTCGCCCAAAAATATTGCGGCAAATAATGCGGCAAACAACATTTCTGAGCTCATTATTATGGCGGCGGTTGCCGGGTGGGTGTAACCTTGGGCCACCACCTGCATGGTATAAGCAATGCCGACCGATATGACGCCGGCATAAACTATTTCCGGGGCAATATTTACAATTCCGGAAACGTCTACTGTTTCAAACATGGCGGCGCCAACAAGGCCGATTAATCCGCTAACGCCAAACTGAATAAACGAAAGGGCAAATGGTCTGGAGCTAGACGCGGCAAATATTCCAATAAGCGTAATGTGCATTGCCCAAAAAATTGCACTTAACAAAACCCAGATATCGCCAGTTGAAAATTCGGTTAAATTACCACCATTAAGCAGATACGCCCCACCGACGCAGCCCATGGCAGCCGGCCAAACGATAATTCGTGGCCACGTGCGAAACAGAACCAACGCCAAAATTGGCACAAGCGGTACATAAAATGCGGTCAAGAACCCGGCATTAGTAACAGATGTGGTTATAATGCCGATTTGTTGAGTGATACTTGCAATAAATAGCACCACACCAATTAGGGCAAACACCATAATATGGTTGGTTGAAATAGGTTCTATTTTGCGTTTATGTTCACGCCACACCAGTGGCAAAATAACCAGCGCCCCAATAATGAACCTAATTGCTGTAAATAAAATAGGGCCAACCGCACCATCAAGCGTTGCGTCATCGCCGATAAACGCGGTTTTTTGGACGATAAAGGTTGAACCCCATATCATCGCTGTAAGTATCAGCATTAGGTGAGCTTGAATTCTGGACATTTATTTATTTTTTTTCAGGAAATTTTCCACTGAATTTCCTCACCCGCCATAAACGGAACAACGCCACCTGTTCCCGCTACCGCAATAATTTCGGGAACTTTCCAGTTTTCACGTTTTAGGGTTATTTCGTCCTTGTTTGCTTCCATCCCGTAAAAAGCGGGGCCATTTAGGCTAGCAAAAGATTCTAAGTTTTTCAGCGCGCCCGCTTGATCAAATACTTGGGCGTAAAGTTCGATCGCCGATGGGGCGGAAAAAATACCCGCACAACCGCAAGCACTTTCCTTGGCGTTAATGCTGTGTGGCGCGCTATCGGTGCCTAAGAAAAAGCATTTCTCCCCCGATGTCGCCGCCTCAACCAAGGCTAGTCGGTGTTGTTCGCGCTTTGCCACCGGCAGACAGTATAGGTGGGGGCGAATGCCGCCTTTGAACATATCGGTGCGGTTAATCATCATGTGGTGAACGGTAATGGTCGCACCGACACGGGGGCCTTGGGCCCGAACAAATTGTACCGCTTGGGCGGTAGTAATGTGTTCAAACACAACTTTTAGGCCTTGGTGTTTTTTTAATAACGGTTCAAGCACCCGGTCAATAAATACGGCTTCGCGGTCAAATACATCTATGTCGGGGTTGGTGACCTCGCCATGAACCAAAAGTGGCATGGATATTTTTTCCATTTTTTCAATTACCGCAGAAATTTTATTTATATCGGTAACGCCACTGTCGGAATTGGTGGTCGCCCCTGCCGGATACAGCTTGGCCGCTGCAAACACACCATCTTTAAAACCTTTTTCAATATCGATAGGGTTTGTCGTATCGGTAAGGTAGGCTGTCATCAATGGGTTAAACCCGGTGCCATCGGTTGCTTTTAAAATACGCTGGCGATAGGCGGTGGCATCAGCGGTGGTCACAACTGGTTTTTTTAGATTGGGCATAACTATGGCGCGGGCAAATACTTTTGCGCTGTAGGGTGCCGCCAC
>JAOULV010000288.1 GCA_029881835.1 Rhodospirillaceae bacterium | reverse complement strand
GAAGTAAACCCGATGAAATCAAAACAGCTTACCAACGTTAGGGCGTCGGGCACCGACGAAGCCGTGCGCCTGACCCCGCCCCGACGCATGAGTTTGGAACAAGCGATCGCCTATATCCAAGACGATGAACGCGTTGAGGTAACGCCGGAAAATGTGCGCTTAAGAAAGCGCCACCTAATTTCGCATGAACGCAAAAAAGCTTCGCGCGAAGCGGGTGCGGATTAATTTTGGGGTCAATATCGCAAGGGTGACGTAAACCGTTTCATCGGTGTATGCTTTGGCCCATGGCTTTGCGTATAAACGATGAAATAGAAATCCCCGATAGCATGCTGGAAGAACGCTTCATTCGTTCGCCCGGCGCCGGTGGGCAAAACGTCAACAAGGTGGCGACCGCGGTGCAGTTGCGTTTTGATGCCCGTGCCTCAGTTGTGGCATCGGTTATCTCAAACAGTGTTTTTCAACGCTTAAAAAACCTTGCCGCCAGCCGCATGAACAAAAACGCCGTGGTGGTAATTACCGCCAGCAGTTTTCGCACCCAAGAGCGCAACCGCAAAGACGCACTGGATCGTTTGGTCAAATTAATACAAAAAGCCCTTATTGTGCCCAAACCACGCCGCGCCACCCGGCCCAGCAAAACCCAAAAACTAAAACGCCTAGAGCAAAAAAAGCGCGAAAGCGTAATTAAAAAAACCCGTGGGCGGGTTAGCTTTGATGGTGATTAACGGAAAAGAAACCGTCACCGGGTCTTAATGCTTCATGACCTTATTGCCTGACAATATCGAAAAAACCCGCACCTGGGGCGAAGCCCTAAGTGCGTTTTTTCATCCCCGCGTAATTGCCATGCTGTTTTTGGGTTTTTCCGCCGGCGTTCCCATATTGCTTATTTTTTCGACCCTTTCCGTGTGGTTGCGCGAAGCCGATGTTGAACGCGCGACCATCGGCTTTTTTAGCTGGGCGGCATTGGGCTATGGTTTCAAATTTGTTTGGGCGCCATTGGTTGATAAATTACCGTTACCATTTTTGGGCCGCGTCATGGGTCAGCGCCGATCATGGCTTTTGTTTTCGCAAGTGGCGATCATGACCGCACTTTGTTTCATGGCGGTTTCCGAACCGACCACGGGGTTACAAGCCCTTGCCATTGGGGCGGTGATGCTTGGTTTTTCTTCGGCCACCCAAGACATAGTAATTGATGCCTATCGTATTGAAGCCGCCGAAAAAGAATTACAAGGTTTAATGAGCGCCACATATATTGCCGGTTATCGCATCGGGATGATTGTCGCCGGTGCCGGCGCGTTGGAGCTTGCGGGCATTTTAGACGTGGTCGATGGTTATGATAAGTTTGCTTGGCAGACAACGTATTTTGCCATGGCCGCAGTCATGGTGGTTGGCGTTATAACAACGTTCATAATAAACGAACCCATACGTAAAGAGGTAAAAAGCGCATACCTTAATACCATTAATGATTATGCGCGCTTTCTTGGCGTTTTTGTTTTGGCCGCCAGCGCATTTGTCGGAATATTTTTTGCAAGCTCGGGATGGGCGGGCGAGGCCAAACTATCGTTAAGCGGTGATGGGTTATTAAACAAACAGCTTGCAGGATTTATTGTTGAAGCTGTTCGTTTGTGCATTGGTGTGGCCGCCGCTACTGCCACCGCATGGGCGATGATAGCAATTAATTTTATCCCCAAAAAAATGATAACCGAAACTTACCTTGCGCCATTTACAGATTTTTTTGTTCGTTATGGTCGTGTTGCGCTTTTAATAATTGCGCTTATTTCAACTTATCGTATCGCCGATGTGGTGATGGGGGTAATGGCCAATGTTTTTTATGTGGACCTTGGTTATGAAAAACAAGAAATAGGGCGCATAACAAAATTATTTGGTTTAACCATGACCATCGCCGGTGGGTTTTTAGGCGGCCTACTTACGGTTCGTTATGGGGTGATGAGGATACTTTTTTTAGGCGCGGTTTTAGCGGCAATAACCAATATCTTGTTTGCATTGCTGGCGGGCATTGGGCCCGACCTATGGGCGTTAGCCGGGGTAATTTCGGCAGATAACCTTTCTGCCGGTATAGCTTCGGCCGCATTTGTTGCCTATCTTTCCAGCCTTACTTCCACATCGTTCACCGCAACCCAGTACGCGCTTTTTAGTTCCATAATGGTTTTGTTGCCAAAGCTTATTGCCGGGTATTCAGGAATGATGGTTGAAAATATTGGCTACGTTTCGTTTTTCATCGCCACCGCCGCCATTGGGGCCATCCCCTTGGCATTGATTGTGCTGGTGGCGCGCACCCAACGAAAGCCCGCACTTTAACCAATTCAACCATAAGGCATTTTTAAATGGGGGTGGACTGTGGCGGGTAGCCATGCAATAAGGT
>JAOULV010000287.1 GCA_029881835.1 Rhodospirillaceae bacterium | reverse complement strand
GTCCACAACAGGGCGCTCAAGGCGATGGTGAAAACAGAAAGCTTCAACAGTGCAGGCAACATTGAGCGACCAAATTTGATGCTGGAAAATCGTTTATTCACTTTGGGTGCTCGCTTTTAAATTATCGCTTTGTTCAATTGGTGGGGTGATGTTGGTTTCCACAACGGTTTCGCCGTTGGCGCCAAGTATAACCAGATGCTCAACCTCGTCACGACGAAACAATATCGCCCGGCGCTTGGCATCAAGCACCATGACCTCAACAAGCTTGAGACGTTTTTTGCCGCCGGTCATGGCGCTTTGGGCCATACCCAGACCGTAACGTTTTGCGATCAAGGCCAAAAGCCCGATTAGACCCAAAACGAATACCAGGGCAAGAACAAAGCGAAAATATTGTGAAAGTTCCATAGTTTAAGACAATACCCCCGACAGCCGCTTGATGGAAAACTTAAAACTAATCAAAACACATCCTATTCGGTTTTTTTGCTTTTTTGGTAGGCGTTTCTGGCTTTTTTGTGTTCCAGTTCAGATTGTGTTTTTTCAATGTTTTGCCGGGATGCCTCAAGCGTTTTTTCGATTTCATCAAGCGAATCGATGAGCTTGCTTAAAGGTTCCAAAAATGGCTTGGCGGTTTCGGGGTCGCATTGCTTTAACCCATCTGTCAGGGTGCGGATTTTTTCTTCCAACGAGCCCAGATCAACCATTTTGCCTTCTTCGATAAACCTTTTTGATGTTCCAATCAGGCTCTCAATTTTTTCGAGCTGTTGGCTTATTTCTGCTGCTGTTGGGGCGCTCATTGGTTAGGCCTTTTTATTATCCGGGTTATTTGCTTCGCTGGGGGCGGGGGAAATTCCCTCGGGCCACTGGTTATTCATACGATAAACATACGATAGTATTTCCGCCACCGCCGTAAATGCCTCTAGCGGTATTTCACTGTCAACATCCACGTTTGAAAGCAGTTGCGCAAGGTCTGGGTCTTCTTTGACCTCTATCCCGTTGGCCTCGGCTATGGCGATAATTTGCTCTGCCAGCCAGCCTTGGCCCTTGGCCACAACCTTAGGCGCCGAGCTTTCCTCAGGGGAATAATCAATCGCGATTGCGATATCGCTACCTTTTGGTTTTTTGCCATCCATACGCAATTTTACCATTATTTTTTATCTTTTATCGCCTTTATTGTCCTTGCTAAAGAGCCATCTGTGCGACTCGGAGGGGTATGGTGCGCGGGCTGGCGCAATAAAAGCGTCCGTCTGATCGTTTAAGATTTACACACCTATCTTTATAATAAATAAATGAAAAAAACCGCAGAAATAAGCCATTTTTTGTAAAATACACCCTTAACGACCCGCTTTGCGATTCATGGATTATTAAACCTTATCCGGGGATACTATCTGAAAATAAATATCAGACCCAAGAACTGGGCATCTTTTCACCAGAACGGTTATCCAATCGTCATGTAAAGCGTCAAAAAGACGCAATTGGCGCTTTGGCATTAAAAAATACGGGCACTAAATAATTCGAAGGCAAAAAAGGTAGGTTCCCGATGGACCTCAATAACATGACGCTGTTTAGCCTTATGAAGGGCAAGCTAAAATGGCTTTCCCAACGTCAGGAAGTCCTTGCCCAAAACGTGGCAAATTCCGACACGCCCGGCTACAAGCCAAGCGATTTAAAAGCATTCAGCTTCAAAGAAATGGTCAAGACGCCGCAAAACAAAATTAACATGACCGCAGCTGACCCGCTTCATTTGCAAGGACGTCGTCAACGCATAGGTGTGGCCCAAGAAATTCAGGACGCCAGAAATTATGAGACATCGCCCGATGGCAACGCCGTGGTGCTGGAAGAGCAGATGGCAAAAGTTGCCGAAACTCAAATAGAGCACAAAGTAATAACCGAACTTTATAGAAAACAGCTCAGTATGATTAAAACCGCATTGGGAAAAAATCGTTAGAACGTAATTTAAGGTTTAAGTGGAGCAAATTTTTATGGATGACCTCTTGAGAACACTCAGGATTTCAACCGCCGGCATGAAGGCGCAAGGCACGCGCTTGCGCATTATTTCGGAAAATGTTGCCAATGCGGATTCTTTGCCGACCTCGCCCGGTGGCCTTCCCTATCGGCGCAAGGTGGTAACCTTTAAAAACGAGCTTGACCGTAATATTGGTGTTGAAAAAGTAGCGGTGGATAGGATCCGGGTTGATAAATCAGATTTTCAACGCAAATACGATCCATCACACCCGGCGGCCGATGCCCAAGGGTACGTTTTGGCACCAAACGTAAATTCACTGATGGAAATGATGGACATGCGCGAAGCGCAGCGTTCGTATGAATCAAACATGAGCGTAATAAAAACATCAAAAACAATGCTGCAAGATACAATCTTGTTGATGCGTTAA
>JAOULV010000036.1 GCA_029881835.1 Rhodospirillaceae bacterium | reverse complement strand
ATCTAGGCTTTAAGCGCGGGCCCCAATCGTGTATAGGTCTCCCACAATGACACTTATAACAAAACAAGACGAACTGACCGATTTCTGCCATAGCCTTGCAAACGAAAGGTTTATTACGGTCGATACCGAATTTATGCGGGAAAACACCTACTGGCCTATTTTGTGCCTGGTGCAGGTGGCCGGAACCGAAGCCGAGGGAGCCATAGACGTAATGGCCCCGGGGATTGACCTTGCCCCGCTGTTTGACCTGATGAAAAACAAAAACATCTTAAAGGTCTTTCACGCCGCCCGTCAGGACATGGAAATTTTTTATCATCTTATGGGTTCGCTACCCGCCCCCATATTCGACAGCCAAGTCGCCGCCATGGTTTGCGGTTTTGGTGACCAGGTAAGCTATGAAAACCTTATTTCCAAGCTTACCAAAGCTAGAATTGATAAATCATCGCGCTTTACCGACTGGTCGAGAAGACCTTTGAGCGAAAAACAGATATCTTACGCCCTGTCGGACGTAACCCACCTGCGCGACGCCTATCGCAAGTTAGAAAAAAATCTGGAAAAAACCGGACGCGCCGGATGGCTTGACGCGGAAATGGATATTCTGACCTCACCTGCCACTTACGAAGCGGACCCGATGCAGGCACACAAACGCATAAAAACCCGTGGCGCAAAACCACGCGCCATGGCCATTTTAAAAGAACTAGCGGCGTGGCGCGAAATTGAAGCCCAGCGTCGCGATATGCCGCGGGGGCGAATATTGCGCGATGATGCATTGGTTGAAATCGCCCTGCACGCGCCCGCCACTGCCGAAGCGCTGGGGCGGACACGGGGATTGAGCGAACGGGTGGCAAACGGCAACATGGGTCGTGAAATTATTGAAGCAATAAAACGCGGGCAAGCGGTGCCGGATGATGAATTGCCCAAACCACAAAAACGCCAGGAAATGCCATCGGGAACCGGCCCGGTAACCGAGCTGATGAAAGTTCTGCTTAAGCTTAAATGCGAAGAACAAGACGTTGCGCAAAAACTGGTGGCATCAAGTTCCGACATTGAAAAAATTGCCGCCTTCGGTGAAGAATCCGGCGTTGGCGCATTAGAGGGCTGGCGCTTTGAATTATTTGGCCGCGATGCCTTGCGCATTCGCACCGGTGAATTGGGCCTTGCCATCCGTGGCGATAAATTGGTGCTGTTGGAAAACCCCAACGGGGATTAAACCACCTCGCTTTTAAGACCCATTCGCTTTGCCAAAGTATTTAAGCGCCTTTGCACGGCGTCACTTACCATTGCGTGGTGATCATCACCGTCAACTTCCAAAAATAATGTTTTTCCATCCACCCTGAGCTTGGTAGTGGAAAGAATATTTGGTGCGCTACCGCAAATGGTGTGGGCCAAACGCAAAGCCAAACCCGTCAACCACACCCATTGCAACTGCCCATCATCAAGCAGGCGTATTACCGGTAAGGTCAAGCTATCGCCCGGTTCACCGTTGTAGCGAACATATGCCGTTAGCGCCAAAACCGCGCGTTGGGTGTGGCGCAAACCGGCGTAAGGAACCCTGAGAACCCTATCGAAGGCCTGTTCGGCCCGATAATCAGGGTGTTCGTTCCAGCCGATATCGCTCATCAAACAGGCGGCCAGCCTTAGCCTTTTTTCCGGCGGGGTTTCATCTGGGAATAATGGTGCCATCCAATCAAGCAATTCTTCCCCGGTAATGGAAAAACGCCCGGTTCTTTCGTTCATGGTGGTGCAGGCTGAAATTAATGGGTCTTGCTTTTGGATGTCTTTGGGCAATGATGAAATCATCACCCCTTCGCGCATACCGAAGCCTGAAAATTTTAACCTAACTGGTGTGGTGGCCTCCATCAAACCGGCCAGTGCAATAGCCGCATACGAAAGTGTTTCATTTCTTTTTTCCGGAACGCCGACAATTTTTTTAAAACGGTGCCTGACCGAGCCGCCAAGAATGTGTAGCAACGGCATGGCTGTTTCCGGGTCAATCCAGAAATTATCAATAACGTGAAGCGGGTGTTCTATTTGTTCAATAAAAATTCTGGCGATAGAGCGCCACGAACCACCCGCGGCAAAAACCGTTCTGCCATTTACTTCTTTAAGCCAATCAAGTTTGGAAAATTCTTCGCGCACAATACCCCATGCTTTTTCAGGATTATTGTCTGAACGTTCCATCAGGCGCAGATGGCCAAGCGGTAAAGTTTCAAACTTTCCAAATTTACCATTTTCAAGGCACACCAGATCAAGGCTGCCACCACCAAGATCGCCGATAACACCATCGGCATCAGGCACACCCGACAACAGGCCCAATGCCGCCATCTTGGCTTCTTCTTCACCGCTGAGCACGCGAACGTGGTGCGCGGTTAATTTTTCTACCTCAGATACAAAATCTGGCCCATCGAGGGCTTCGCGCACGGCGGCGGTGGCAACAATTTCAAGCTTATCAACGCCCATGGCACGCGAAAGATCGACAAACCGCCTTACGCTATCAAGCGCCTTGGGAACACCAAGCGGGTTCAGCCGCCCGGTCGCATTTAAACCCAAACCCAATTCACAAGCAGCTTTTTCGTTAAACATCGGGATAGGCAAGCGTGCCGGTGCATCATAAACAACCAGGCGCACCGAGTTCGAACCAATATCGACAACCGCAACGCGGCCATGACCGGTAATGGTTTGGCTTGCCAATGTCTGGCTGGTTACGTCGCTTTTCATTGGGAAAGCCCCCTTTTTTGCTTTGGGCGTTATCAGGCTTTTCTGCCGGTTTTCTTTTTTGCCTTAGCGTTTGTTTTTTCGTTTTTTTTCGGTGTCACGCTAGTTGGTACTTTGGCGGCAATTTTTACGGTTGATTTTCCCCGTCCGGAAAGCGATGGGTTGGTCATAAAATAGCGATGGGCACAAAATACATCTTCATCGGCCAGGCGTTTGTATGTTCCGCTGGAATCAAGCTCCCAGCTTTGTTCGTTGTCTTTGAAATTGACCATCATTATTTCATCAAGAATCTGACGATGAACGGTTGCGTATTCAATCGGCACCAAACATTCGACCCGGCGGTCAAGGTTGCGCGGCATCCAATCAGCCGATGATATAAATACCTTGGCTTCGCGCGATGGCAGTTCATGGCCGTTGGCAAAGGCAACAATGCGCGAATGTTCAAGAAAGCGCCCAATAATGCTTTTTACCCTAATATTTTCCGATAAATCCTTTAGCCCCGGACGCAAACAACAAATACCACGAATAACCAAATCTATCTGAACCCCGGCGTTTGATGCTTTGTACAAGGCATCAATCAGGGTTTCGTCAACCAAAGAATTAAGTTTGGCCCAAATTGCAGCGGGCTTGCCCGATTTTGCATTTTTAATTTCACCGTTAATAAGGTTGATTAGGGTTTCGCGCATATTGACCGGAGAAAAAACCAGTTTGTCCATTTTCTCCGGACGCGAATAACCGGTCATGTAATTAAAAAGGCGCGCCGCATCCTGACACAATGCCTTGTCGCAGGTGAAAAACGAAAGGTCGGTATAAACCTTGGCGGTAATGGGGTGATAATTGCCGGTACCAAAATGCACGTACGAACGCAAACCTTTGGATTCACGCCTGACCACCAGATTGACTTTGGCGTGGGTTTTTTTATCCATGAATCCATAAATAACTTGCGCGCCTGCGCGTTCAAGGTCGCGCGCCCAACGAATATTTGCCTCTTCGTCAAAGCGGGCTTTTAGCTCGACCATAGCGGTTACCGATTTTCCTGCTTCGGCGGCCTCAATCAGGGCTTCAACGATAGGGCTGTTGTTCGATGTGCGATAAAGCGTTTGCTTAATGGCAACAACCTTTGGGTCGCGCGCGGCTTGGCGCACAAACTGCACCACCACATCGAAGCTTTCGTAAGGATGGTGAACAATAAGGTCTTTTTTGCGGATGGCTTCAAACACATCACCGCCAAAATCACGAACCCGCTCGGGAAAGCGTGCGTTAAACGGTGCAAACATGAGATCAGGGCGTTCATCAACAATAAGCTGTGAAAGATCGGCTTGGCCAAGTAGCCCATCAAGGCGAAAAACATCGTCTCCATCGACACCAAGTTCATCAATAACAAGGCTGGCAAGGTCATCGGGCATGTTGGAATTTACGGCCAAGCGAATAACCGAGCCACGACGACGGCGTTTTAACGCGCTTTCAAAGGTGCGGACCAAATCTTCGGCTTCTTCGTCTATTTCCACTTCGGAATCGCGAATAACCCTGAAATGAGATGTTTCTTGTAATTTATAATCAGGAAACAAGCGATCCATAAACAACGTGACCATGTCTTCTATGGGTATAAAACGTGTATTCGCGCCGGGAAGACGAATGAATCTCTCTAAAAGATGGGGAATGGGCAACAACGCGCGGAGCATTTCTTCTGATTTTTTTTGCTTTAGCAACATAACCAGCGAAAACCCCAGATTTTGGATAAACGGGAAAGGGTGCGCCGGGTCAATCGCCAGTGGCGTCAGAACCGGGAACACGTGTTCCATGAAATATTTTTCCAGCCACGTTTTATCACGCGGGGTGATGTCCCCTGGCCCCAATACCTTTATTCCCGCAACGGCAAGCTCTTTACGCAAAGCAAGCCAGCAAACTTGTTGACGTGACATAAGCTCGCCAGCCGCCTTGTTTATGGCTTCAAGCTGTTGTGCGGGGTTTAGGCCGTCTTGGCTTTGGTTTTTAACCCCTGCCCTGACTTGGCCTTTAAGTCCGGCAACGCGAACCATATAAAATTCATCCAGGTTGGCAGCAGATATGGAAAGAAACCTGACCCTTTCCAACAGCGGATGGGCGGTATTTGAGGCCTCCTCCAACACCCGGGTATTAAACGCCAGCCACGAAAGCTCGCGGTTGGCGAAACGCTCGGTCGATTTTATATCGATTTGTGGCGTAGCGCCGGAGGGATAGTCATTGTCCATAATGGCTCTCTGCTGGATTTGAAGTTTGGCTTAAAAAATGCTCAAAAAAGCACCGTATTGCATTCTAACCCTTTGTGATTCTTTTGTCATCTGTGCTGGCAAAATGGTTAGCGCTTTCCCAAATGATGGTTTTTTCGTTTGTATATGGGGCTTGTAGTTACTAAGTGCTGATTTAGCAAATAACGCCATTTGCCACAAAATGCGCGACCCGGCGGTTCCTCCTGAGACCTGTCGGTTGTGCAAAAGCCGCCCCCTTAAGAAAAAGGGGGCGGCTTGATTTTTGCTGCCCATTGCCCTGTCCAGCGCCCCTGCTTAGTGCCACTCTTTAATGACTGTGGCCTGGCTTAACATCATTGGCAGATGCGTACTTGACCGTATTAAGGTCACCTACTAAATCAATAATCATAATATCGCCTTCAATAACGCGTGTTTTATCAGGGTTGGTATTAAAAAAGTTCCAAATATAACAAGCCCCCAACATTTCGCCCACGCCTTGCTCGATGTTTTCATCATCCCGCGCGCTAAGCATAAAATTGTCCAGCAGTGCGCGCGCCTTCATTAAATCTTTTTCGCCATAACGTTCAATCTCGCCTTCGGCATCGGCAAGATCGTCTAAAAACTTATTAAAAGTTTGATCGGTTAGTAGAAAATCGGCGACAAGCCCGCCGCTGAAATATGTAACTTTGCGCATATTATTTCTAGGCCCCATCTTCCAAAACGCGACGAACAAGGGGGATTGTTATTTTTCGTTTTTCACTTAATGAAAGATTATCTGTTTTTTCCACCACATCGCGAACAGCCGCAAATGAACGGTCCATTCTTGAAAGCAGGTAACTGATGACATCTTGGCTGACGTTTATTTGCCTATCGGTGAACTGCTTTAATAAAAGTGCGGCAAGCAAAGCATCGTCAGGCGGGTTTATTTCGGCAACGGGTGCGGTATTTAAGCGCGAAGAAAGATCTTTTAAGTCTATTTTCCATCTGGCTGGCGCGCTTGCGGTTGTCATAAGGATGCGAACATCGTATTCGCGCGCAGTGTTATAGAGGTGTAACAGTTGTTCATCCAACCCCTGTTCGATAAAGTTTTTCGCGTTTTCCACAACCAATGCCTTGGCATCAGCGCAAATATTATCCGCACTGTTTGCCTTAAGGTAATCGGCGCTAATATTTTTTGCCCCTGTAGCATTGATAAACACGTTTGCAAGATGTGTCTTGCCTGACCCTTGGGGGCCAACAATAACTACCAATGGGCCGGGCCAGTTAGGCCAGTTATCTATCCATTGAACCGCACGTTCGTTTGATGGCGATACCAGAAAGTCTTCACCCGAAAGTGCTGGGCGATGATCAAATGACAAGGGAATCTGTTCTGGCGCGCTCATGTATAATTATAGCCGTTTAATGCTTAAAGATTGGGGCCGTGGCCAAGATAAAGCTCGCTGTTGCGATACCTGCCAATGCTAAAGCGAACAAGCACCCCTATCATTGCCGCGGTTGGAACCGCAAGAAGCACACCGGTAAAGCCAAATAGTGCCCCGCCCGTCATAAGGGCAAATATTATCCACACCGGATGCAGTCCAACCCTGCCACCAACAAGGGTTGGGGTCAGGAAGGCCGCGTCTATTGATTGACCGACCCCAAACACAAGCGCCACAAGCAAGAAATCTGTTAATTCGCTAAACTGCATCAAGGCAACACCAAGCGCCACAAGCGAACCTATGGCCATTCCGACGTATGGGACAAAGGCCATAAGCCCTGTTCCAATTCCGATAAGCAGACCAAAATCAAGGCCAACCAAGGTCAGGCCGGTTCCATATATTGCGCCCAAGGTTACGCATACCAACGCTTGACCGCGAACAAACCCGGCAATGGTTGTGTCCATTTCATTTAACTGTTCGCGGATTGTTTCAGCGGATTCACGTGGCAACAAATCGTTGAATTTTGCGACGATCGAGTTCCAGTCACGCAAAAGAAAAAATGAAACGATTGGCGCAATCAAAAGCAAGGATAGCGCGCTGACAAAAGCCCTGCCGCCCATGAATATATTTTTTAAAACGCCAACGGTCCATGAAACAATTTCACCAACATATCCACCTGCCGCATCTTTGAGTTTGGCAAGATCGTTGGCATCAAGTTCGGTTTCTAAGCGTATTATGTATGGTTCGATTGCGTTTCTTGCCGTTTCAACCGCATCTGGCACCAAGGCCAAAAGACCAATGACCTGCGCTTGCAGTAGTGGGAAAATGGAAACACCAATTCCTGCAATAATAACCGTAAAAACAAGAAGTATAAGCGCCGAAGCCCCTGCTCTGGACCTAAGCGGTTTTTCCATCTTATCTGCAATTGGATGAAGAAAATATGCAATCGCAAGACCGGCCACGAACGGCATCAGTACCGAGCTAAGCATATAAAGCAATAGCGCCGCCACAACCAGAGCAACCAACCAAATTCGCATTTCTCGTTCACGTGTCAAAGCTAAACTCTTTCATTATCTGAATTCGACCAACGTTTTAGCGCTTCCGCAACAATGGTAACGCCAGAAATAATTGTGGTCATCACCATTAGAACCATTAACACATCAATAAACACATCTAGGCCCACCACATCAATTACATACCCGGTTACAGCCATAACAAAACCCGCATACAATAACTGAAGCGTGGTGTTTACCTTGCTGACCATCTGCGGCTTCATCGGGTGGCGGGTCAATGATCCGGTCAAGGTATCAAACACTAGCGCGCCCACTATGATGACTATATCCCTAAAAACCACCAAAATAACAACCCAGTTTGGAATTATTGAATTAAATCCAAGGGTTATAAAAACCGCCATCAACAAAGCCTTATCCGCCAACGGGTCAAGGTATTTGCCAAGCTCGGTTTCCATGTTGAAGCGCTTGGCTATAAAACCATCAAGCGCATCGGATATTGCAGCAATGGTAAATATCCAAAATGCGGCCTTGAAATTACCTTCAAGCAACAGCCATACAACCAGTGGAACCGAAATTATGCGAAGAAAAGTGATAAAATTAGGGATGTTCACATGCCGTCCTTACGCATACCCATGTACCAGTTGCCCGCTTCATCCCATAACACCAAGTCGGCTTGGTCAAGCGATAGCGCCAATTGTTCGGCGTCACCAATATAATTAATATTCACGTTTACCGCGCGACGCGAAATCAGTGTGACTTCTGATTTTTTAATTATGGCCACACCGTTTAACCTGTCGCGAACTTTTATCCAATCACTAATTCCGGATACCGGAACAATAATTTGCAAAATTGCCGGTTCTGCAAATTTAATAAGATTGTCCTGTTTCCAATTGTCTTCTATTTGCACGGTCAATTGCATGGCCGCACGCAGAAAAAGTGATTCCAAATCTTCACCGGGATTGGCGCTAAAGCTTTTAACGACGGTGTGCTCTTGCAGGGCAAAACCGAACCGGGTCATGTAAACTTCCAGTTCAGGTAAGCCTGCGTATGAATCTGTTCGCAATATGCCATGAACCACCACTACGTCACCCGCATCATATTTATTTGCAACCTCGGCCAAGCGTTGGGTATCACCCTCAATCGCCTGCTCTGCGCCTATTGTGCGCATATCGGCAAGATCGCCTTTGGGTAAAACGGTGGGAACTAGGCCTCGAACCTCGCCCGGTCTTTTTTCCCATGCCGCTCTCCACGGGTTGGGGTCATCCCACAATAACAACGCACCAGCGGCCTGATACACCGCAAGCACAACAACCGGTTTGCTTTCGGTCTCGGCAAATGGGATCTTGCTGCCGTCCAATAGGTCGCGTATTGACTGGGCGCGGTAGCGATAATTAAGGCTTGCAATATATCTGACCGATGATGTCTTTTCTTCGGCAACCTCAAAATCTTGGATAAGATCTACAATCTGCCTACGGTTCAGGTTGGGCAGGCGGTCATGATAGGCATTAAGGGTCAGGCGTTCCATTAGCGCCCTGAAGGACTTATTAACGCCTTCATCAAGGGCAAGATCGCGCGCCTGGGATGCGGATTTTGCGGTTATGTCAACTTTAATGCCATTTACTTCAAAAAATTTTGCGGCGTCACCATAGGCCAGACCTGCGCCAGGCCATGGGTTGGCACCAACCGACAAAATTGCTGTCAGAAAAAAACCAAGCGCTATTTTGGGTAAAATCTTGGGCATGGCATTGTTCTTTTTGGTTCTCGGGGTCAAAAGTTTATTCATATTCTTTAATGTGAAGCCAAATACCATATTTTGCCATTTTTGGGCCATTGCAAAGCGTCCCGGATAAAGTATGTTTTACTTGGTTTCTTAATTCTACCCACAAGTTTTCTACTATTTTTATATGGTGTGGGATGTTTTTGTTATAGAAGGTTTTAGCACGTTCAGGTATCAATGCCACGGATTTGCCGCTGATTCGGTAAGGATTTAACGGGCATTGCGGGCATAAACAGTCTTTCAGGAGGATAAACCCATTTCAGGCGCAAATTACAAGGGTGCGGGCGTTGATATTGATGCCGGAAATGCTTTGGTCGAGGCCATAAAGCCCGAGGCCAAGTCCACTACACGTTCGGGTGTAATGTCTGGACTGGGTGGGTTTGGCGCCATGTTTGACCTCAAGGCGGCAGGATACAAAGACCCAATTTTAGTTGCCGGAACTGACGGGGTCGGCACCAAGCTAAAAGTTGCCATTTCGGTTGGCAGGCACG
>JAOULV010000035.1 GCA_029881835.1 Rhodospirillaceae bacterium | reverse complement strand
CCGGGATGCCGGCACGTTCGGCCAGTTCTGCCAGCGCTAGCGCCGAAAGCGGTGTATCTTCGGCAGGTTTAATAACGACCGTGCAGCCAACCGCAATAGCGGGTGCACATTTGCGTGTTATCATCGCGATGGGAAAATTCCACGGCGTAATTGCCGCCACAACGCCAACCGGTTCTTTGGTGACAACTATGCGCCGGTCATTTGCCGGGGCGGGAATGGTGTCACCATAAACGCGTTTTGCTTCTTCGGAAAACCATTCAACAAATGATGCGCCGTAAACAACTTCACCGCGCGCTTCAATTAACGGCTTGCCCTGTTCTGCTGTCATCAACTGCGCAAGGTCATCTGCCGATTCCATGATCAGTTCAAACCACCTGCGTAAAAGCGCTGCGCGTTCTTTGGCCGTTTTACCCCGCCATGCAGGATATGCTTTTTCGGCAGCGCTAATGGCATCACGGGTTTCGTTCGCGCCAAACATAGGCACAGTGGTAATGACCGACCCATTTGCCGGGTTGGTAACGTTAAAATTTTCACCTGAATTGGCGTCAACCCATTTGCCGTTTACGTAGCATTTATTGCGAAGAAGGCTTTTATCTTTTAGCTGCATTTTTTGTTCCTGCATTTAAGCTTAAGTGGGATCATTTAGTTATGTTGATTGGCGGGAGTATATCCCCCTAATTGCGTTATGTTAACCACCCCATATTTTACCTGTTTAACCGCCCCATATATGGTTATTTGACCTAATTACCATATGGTGCTTATGCTTGTGGATAGCCATAAAGAACAAGCAATATCAAAGGAAAAAATCCATGCCCTCTCGCAAGATTAGCATTTTGTTTGCGCCAATAATTTTGCTGGTTCTTAGCGCTTGCGGTGAAAGCCCTATCGACAAAGCCGACCAAGCAAACGAACGCGCGGTACAAATGGGTGAAGGAATATATGCAGAAAATTGTGCCGGGTGCCACGGGGCCAATCTGGAGGGCGAGCCCGATTGGCAGGTAAAAAAGGAAGACGGCACATTGCCCGCACCGCCACATAATGATAATGGCCATACCTGGCATCACGATGATAGCCTGCTTTTTAACTATACCAAGCTTGGCGGGGAAAAGATGTTACCGAAAAATATTAAAAGTGGCATGCCAGCATTTGCGGATGTATTATCTGACGAACAAATTTGGGCAGCGCTTTCATTTATTAAAAGCAAGTGGTCAATCGAAGCACAGCAAAGACAGGCCAGCCTAAATAAATAATAATTATAACAGCGAAAATACATTATGTGGGGGCATAAATGACGCTCGAAAATGAAATAAATACCGAAATTGCCCGTACGCGCACAAACGCGCTTTATAAAAGCGGCATCACCGGATTAATCGGCATTACGATGATAATGTTTTATTTCGTTATATTTTCATGGGGTGATATTGGCGGCAATATTCTGATTATCTGGATTTCTGCTTTTTTGTTTATGGTTTTCTTAAGGCTGGCGCTTACCTACAAATACCGAAAAGCTATTTCTTCTGCCAACATAAAAATAGAACAAATAGAAAAATGGGAAAAATATTTTTATTATTCCCTTCTGTTGACCG
The DNA here is from genome assembly GCA_029881835.1 of Rhodospirillaceae bacterium. Taxonomy (GTDB): domain Bacteria; phylum Pseudomonadota; class Alphaproteobacteria; order Rhodospirillales; family Magnetovibrionaceae; genus DAOVVL01. The sequence continues at coordinate 8,090 of JAOULV010000035.1, read as the reverse complement.
GCGCATTGTGGGGTTCCATTGCTTTTCTTCCTTTCAATGATAACTACCTATCAAATCTTCTTTTTGTTACCATTGTTATGATTACGCTTAGCGGGTCATCGATTGCGCTTTACAGCCATTCGTATCGGTCAATGATAACATACCTATTCATTACCCTTGTTCCGGTATCCATAATGCTTTTGCTTGTTGGCGAAAAGAAATCCGTCATTGTGGCAATCGCAATATTTACCTTTTTAGCAATGATGGTAAAAATTACCCGCGGTTTAAATATAACCTTGCTCGACAATATTCGCCTTGGCATTGTCAATCGCAATATGTCATTGCGTGATCCGCTAACCGGTCTTGGCAATCGCAGGCGACTTGAGATTTTTGTTGAAAAACTAATTCCCATATCGGCGCGAAAAAATAACCAGTTTTCAGTCGTTTTGATGGATATTGACCATTTCAAAAAATACAACGATGAAAATGGCCACCATGCAGGTGATGTTTTGCTGTGTGCGGTTTCAGAAATAATTACCGATGAAATAAGAAGTTCGGATTTAGCCATCCGTTTCGGTGGCGAAGAATTTCTTGTTTTAATGCCGGAAACAGAAATCGAACAAGCATTTGCCATTGCCCAAAGGATCAGCGCCGAAATAATGGAAACCACTGATGTTACAATTAGCGGTGGTGTTGCGCGGCATAAACCAAGTGAAAATTTTGAAGATACCGTGCGCCGGGCAGATAGCGCGCTTTACCTTGCCAAACGCAATGGCCGCGACTTAATTGAAATAGCCTCTGATTCGATTTTGGATTAAATCGTTTAAGTTATCAAACCAAGTAATAATTGTCTGGTCTTGCGTTCGCGTTTTAAATGCCATTCGCGTTTCATGGCGTCTGTTTTATTTTCAAGCTTTTCCACATAGAGCAAATCCCACCTGCGCCCACGGGTTGATTTTGCCCCGCGCCCGCAATTATGCGCGCTTATGCGTTTTTCTAAATCATTGGTCCAGCCGACATATGTTTTGGGGCCACCTTTGCCGTTACTGCCCAAAACATAAACAAAGGCGCTCATTGCCTGCCTATTCAACCGTTACTGATTTAGCCAGATTGCGTGGCTGGTCAACATCGGTGCCTTTGATAACCGCGGTGTGATAGGCCAAAAGCTGTACCGGAATGGCATAAAGTATGGGCGCAACGAACGAATTGACGCTGGGTAATTCAATGGTGGCGGCCGCTAGCTTGCCCAGTTTTTCGCAACCCGCACTGTCTGAAAGAAAAATAACCCGCCCGCCACGGGCTATTACCTCTTGCATGTTTGATGCGGTTTTTTCAAATAATTCATCCGTTGGAGCAATAACAATTACCGGCACCCGTTCATCAATCAGGGCGATAGGGCCGTGTTTCATTTCGCCTGCCGGGTAACCTTCGGCATGAATGTAGCTGATTTCTTTTAATTTAAGCGCACCTTCCATGGCGATGGGAAAGCTGGTTGCCCGGCCCAGATACAAAACGTCTGTGGCTTTTGCCACCTCATGCGCCAGCTCTTTCAACCGCCCGTCATGGTTTAAAACATCAAGCGCACGCGATGGAACCTCGATTAAGGATTCGACCAACTGGGCTTCGGCGCTGGCATCAAGTTTGTTTTGTGCGCGCGCCAGCGCAATGGAAAAGCACGCCAACACCACAAGCTGGGTGGTAAATGCCTTGGTTGAGGCAACACCAACTTCCGGTCCGGCATAGGTTAAAAGTGCCGCATCGGATTCGCGCGCGATGGTGCTTTCACTAACGTTGACCACCGAAACAATTTTTTGCCCACCTTTTTTAGCAAAGCGCAGTGCCGCAAGGGTATCTGCGGTTTCGCCTGATTGCGATACAAACAACGCCAAACCGTTTTTACGAAATGGAATTTTGCGGTAGCGATATTCGGATGCAACATCAACATCAACCGCGATGCCGGCTAATTCTTCTATCCAATACCTAGCCACCTGACAGGCATAAAAAGACGTGCCACAGGCAACTAAGGTAACGTGGTCAATGCCCGCTAAATCAAATGGAAGCTCCGGTAATGTTACGGTTCTCGATGCGGGGTTGATAATTCCACCCAAAGTATCACCTATCACCTGGGGCTGTTCATAAATTTCTTTTAACATAAAATGGTCGTAACCGCCCTTACCCACCGCTTCATCGGATGTATCTGAATGACGGACCGGGCGTTGAGCCACATTGCCGTTTTCATCAAATATTTCATAACTGCTTGATGTCAGCACCGCCCAGTCACCGTCTTCAAGATAAATTACGTCACGCGTTAGGTGCGAAAGGGCAATGGCATCAGAACCCAGATACATTTCCCCATCACCAATGCCGATTGCCAAGGGGCTGCCGCGTCTGGCGCCAATCATCAATTCATCGTGACCGGAAAAAATTATGGCCAGCGCAAACGCGCCTTCAATTCGCCCAAGGCTGGATTTAACCGCCTCTGTCGGTGACATTCCTTTTTGTAAAAAATTATCTATCAGGTGAACCACCGCTTCGGTATCGGTGTCGGATGCAAATTTGTGCCCTGATGCTTCTAATTCTTTTTTTAGTTCCTGAAAATTTTCAATAATACCGTTATGCACCACCGCCACACGCTCGCTCGCATGGGGGTGGGCGTTTATTTCGTTAGGAACCCCATGGGTCGCCCAACGGGTATGGCCAATACCGACCCGCCCGGTTATCGGGTTGGTGGCCAATACGTTTGAAAGGTTTTCTAATTTTCCTTGGGCGCGGCGACGCTCGATTTCTTGGGTTTCACCAGAGCCGACAAGGGTGGCGATACCTGCGGAATCATAACCCCGGTATTCAAGGCGTTTTAGACCTTCAATCAAATGCGGGGCAACTTCGCCTTTGCCGATAATTCCTATAATTCCGCACATTGTTTTGAGGTCACCCTTTTTTATTTTTTTCTTGCTTGTTTTTTTCTTTTAGGGCGCGCTTTTTTTCACGCAATTTTGCCGCCGCCCCATCAATATTTTTTTGCTGACCACGGGCCAACGCCAAAGCATCGGCCGGAACATCATCGGTTATGGTGCTGCCGGCACCCACCACTGCACCGTCACCTATTTTAACCGGCGCGACCAAGGCTGAATTAGAACCGATAAACGCGCCCTCACCGATGTCGGTGTGTGATTTCATAAACCCATCGTAATTGCACGTTATGGTTCCGGCACCTATGTTGGCACCCGAACCAACCCTTGCATCACCAACGTATGACAAATGATTAACCTTGGCCCCTTGTTCAATGTCGGCATTTTTAATTTCGACAAAGTTTCCAACCCTTGCACCATCGCCAACATTGGTTCCGGGGCGCAGGCGGGCAAACGGGCCAACGCTTGCGCCATTGCCGATAAATGTGCCCTCAATATGGGAAAACGCTTTGATGTGGGCATTTTTGCCGATTGTAACGCTGGGGCCGAAAAAAACATTGGGTTCAACAATGGTATCTGGGTCAATTTGCGTATCGAAACTAAAATAAACGGTTGCCGGATCAACCAAGGTTACGCCGCCCTTCATTGCGCGTTCGCGCAAGCGGTCTTGTAAAATGGTTTCAACTTGGGCCAGTTCATAGCGTGAATTAACACCGACCAATTCATCTTCTTCGCCTTCAACTACAGCCGCGCTAAATCCATCATCGCGCGCAAGACCCACAATATCGGTCAGGTAATATTCACCTTTGGCATTATTATTATTTACGCGCGCTAAAAACCCGCCAAGCAAGCTTCCGTCAACCGCCATAACACCGGAATTACAAAGCGAGATGGCAAGTTCATCCGGGGTCGCTTCGCGCGCTTCGACAATTTTTATTAATTCGCCGTCTTCGTCATCGGTTACCAAGCGCCCGTATTCGCCGGGATCCACCGGCTCAAAACCCAAAACCACCACAGCCGGGTTTGATTTTTCTGCCCGCGCCTCAAGCATGGCGTTGAGCGTTTGTTCGGTAATTAACGGGGTATCGCCATAAAGGATTAAGATATTGCCCTTGAAATTTCCCAGTGCCGCAAGCCCGGCCTTAACCGCATCGGCGGTGCCTAGGCGGTCTGTCTGAACTGCGGTTGGGTTGGGTGCGACCGCACGTTCGACATCTTCCATGTCGGGGCCGACCACCACCACCGTTTGTTCGCATTTTATGGCATCCAAGGTGGCCAACAAATGGCTTACCATTGGTCGGCCGGCAATATGGTGCATTACCTTGGGCTTTGCGGATTTCATCCTAGTGCCCATTCCGGCGGCCAGCACGATTGCGGCGGTTTTCTTCTTTGACATTTGCTCTGGCTCGACTAAATAGATAAATACATTAATTGTTTCTAATAAACATGTATGCGGGAAGATGCCACAGAGGGCGAATCCAGCCAACACACAGATTATTACGGATTTTTTCACCCATGCCCACAGATGCTAACGCCAACCACAGATTTAAAGCACTAATTTTCGATTTTGACGGAACCTTGATTGATTCTGCCCCCGATCTGCACGGGGCCGCCGTGCGTATGTTGGTACCGCTAGGCAGGCGCGAACCCAGCGTGGCTGAGGTTGCGCTGATGATTGGCGATGGGGTGCCCAAACTGGTTGAGCGCTGTTTTGCCGCCACCGGGGATATTCCGCCCGAAGACGAATTTGCCGCCCACGTAAGCGCGTTCATCAAAGACTATGAACCACGCTCGGCCGAGCTGACCACAGTTTTCCCAAACGCCAAAGATGCCCTGCAGGGCCTGAAAGACGAAGGCATAAAAACCGTTATCTGCACCAACAAACCATTTGGCGCGACCATGGAAATATTGAAAAAGCTGGACCTTGAACAATATTTTGATGGCGTAATTGGTGGCGACACCATTCCCGGCGTCAAAAAACCAGACCCCCGCCACCTAGCCGCAGGGCTAGAAGCAATAGGTGCCGACAAAGAAAATGCGGTCATGGTTGGTGATAACGGCAATGACGTTAAAGCGGCCCATGCATTGGGGATACCCGTCATATTGCTAAGTCACGGTTACACCAAAATTCCGGTTGGTGAACTGGGTGCAGAAATAGTAATTGACGGTTTTACCGAACTGTCCGGTGCGCTGGAAAAAATTTAACTTCGGATAAAAAATTTTCGCTTAAGCATCAAGCGCTATGGCATCAGGACCTTGGCAAAGCCTTTCGGCAGGGAAATAGACAACAACCTCGGTCCCCTCTCCCTTGGTGCTGTTGATTATTATTTCTCCGCCATGAAGCTTTACCAAACCAACGGTCAACGGCAAGCCAAGACCGGTTCCTTCATTTTTGCGGTTAAGTCCGGCATCAACCTGGCCAAACTGCGAAAGCGCCACGCCAACTTCAGACTTGGTCATCCCGATGCCGTTATCGGTTACGCTTAACACCGGACGGCCCATTTCATCTACAAAATATTTTACTTTCACATGACCATTTTCATTGGTGAACTTGACCGCATTGGAAACAAGGTTGAGCAATATTTGCTTCATCCTTCGTTCATCGGCAATTAATTCATAGGCATCATTATCAATTTCCGCGCTAACCGAAACTTTGCCCTGCATGGCACGCTGGCTTATTAGGCTCTTAATCGTTTCAGAGATGTTTTTCATAGAAACAACACTTTCGCTCAATTCGGCTTTGCCCGCTTCGATTGCGGAAACATCAAGAATATCATTGATAATATCAAGCAGGTGCCGGCCGGAATTATTTATTAAATTTATGTAATCTGAATATTCTTTGTGTTCTAGCTTACCAAAAGTTTCGCCTATTATTAGATCGGAAAACCCAATAATAGCGTTTAGCGGGGTACGCAATTCATGGCTCATGTTTGCCATGATCTCGCTTTTTGCTTTGTTGGCAATTTCTGTTTTTTGCATTGCTTGACGCAACGCTTTTTCGGTTTCTTTGCGTTTGGTGATATCGCGATGCGATGAAATAAAGTGGGTTATATTTCCATTGGTATCGCGAATTGGCGAAATAGTAACAGATGCCCAGATAACCGATCCGTCCTTTTTTTTGTCCTGTATTTCACCGCGCCATTCGTTGCCCGAAAGTATTGTGCGCCACAGGTCGGCATAGACTTCTTTGGGGGTTTCGCCTGATGCAATAATTCTTGGGTTTTTTCCTTTTACTTCGGAAAATTTGTAGCCAGTAAATTCAGCAAACTTGCGGTTTACATATTCTATTTTGCCTTCAAGGTCGGTAATAAATATGGCGTCTGCGCTTTGTTCCATCCCTTGCATTGCTTTGCGCAAGGTTTCTTCATTTTTTGTTCTTTCGGTGATGTCGTGCATCATGCCGATAAATTTACGTTCCCCATCCAGTTCCATGGATGAAACGTTTAATTCCATCGGAAATAGCTTGCCGTTTTTGCGCCTGCCATATAAATCGCGCGCTTTGTTGATTATGCGCGGTGCTATAAGCCTTGAATTATTGATGTAGCTGTCATGGTCAACCCGCTCGGCCGGGGGCAATAAAATGTTTATATTTTGCCCAATTACCTCTTCGCTACCATAACCGAACATTTCTTCGGCGGCGGGGTTAAACGTTTCAATTATGCCTTTGTTATCAATCGTAATGATGCCTTCGGCCACGTTATTGATAAGCGATCTTATTTTTGTTTCGCTGTCGTACAGTTCCTTGGTTTTAATTGCGACCAATTCTTTAACATCAATGTCACGGCGATGAATGTTTAGCAGTGCATTGTAAAGAAACAACGAAAGAATTATTCCGGCAAACAACAAAATCCACGAACTATAAAAACGGTGGTTGGCATAAAATGCATCGGTTGGCAGCATTATAATTTTCCACTGCCTGCCAGAAATGTTTATCGGTTTAACGTTGGCTAAAGGCTGGGTCCACAACTGCTGAAATGGTAAAATGGCTGCATCACCGGATTCGCGAGATTTGTGCACATAAATAATTTCTTCGCCCATTTCCGCTTCGGCATCAACAATATAAATGTCCAACCCCTGGGGTTCGTGCCCGGCAATGGCGGTTTCCAATTCCACCCCGACGTCAATTTGCGCAATAACAAAACCACGGATTGCCTTGCGCCTTTCGGCAATGGTTTCCACATCATCGGGGTTTTCATAAACCGGCTGGATCAGGTTAATTATCTGGGAACTGTTTTGTATTTTTTTACCCAGCAATAGCTGGGCAAGTTTGCCCGAAACCGGAACCACAACGTTATAATCACGCGCCTGGCGAAACAGTGCACCAAGATCATTTTCTGAAAAAATATCAAACCCGATTAAGCTACGGTTTTCAGAAATCGGTTCTGCGTACAAAATTGGCAGATGCATCTTTTCTTTATCATCGCTTATGGGGATGGGCCTGTTGGCTATATCGGTTAAGCTTTTTCCGCCAAGGCCAAAATTCCAGTTTTCCCCTTCAACCACGCTGCGGTGCATATGGGTTATCAAGGGTGCCCAGAAAAATGCCCTTAGTTCAGGCATTCGCGCAATTGTTCTTTCGGAAAAATTGGTAAATTTATCGCGCTTTATAAATTCTTCGACCTCAACCGAATGGGCGACCGTATCAAGCGATATGTTTACGTCATTTATTCTGCTATCGAGCAGATAAGTATATGTACTGGTGGCGTTATAAAATTCATCTTCTACTTCGCGGGCTTCCATGCCATGCACCAGCGCGAACACAACAAAGCTTACGACAATAGCCGCTATGGTAATGAGTATATGGTGCGATGAAAAAAATGACTTCTTTTGCAATTAAGCGACCCCCCGGAACCACTTATTTTAATATATCCAGCGTTTGGTTATATATTCTTTCGTAGGTTCCGTCTTTTTTCATTTCCGCAAGGGCCATTGCCGCTGGAACGGCTTTATCTTTATGCTTATTATTCAAATACATAAACATTTCTACCGATACCAATGGCGGTTCGTGTGATTTTAACTTTATCCCCATTTCCCGCGCCCGCCACAGCCCCTGCCAGCGTTCATACAGTATTATTTCGGTTTGCAATTGGGATAAATTATCAAACATTTCTTGCGGGGTTTTGACCGCGCTAACCTGTGGGTGGTCTTGGGTGTTGTTTTTAAAAATCTGCCAACCTTCGATGTATTGGGTTTTATATTTTT
>JAOULV010000286.1 GCA_029881835.1 Rhodospirillaceae bacterium | reverse complement strand
ATCACCAGTAATTGTTGGTGTAAGGTTGGCTGTGTTATTTGCAACGTAGCTTTCAATGGCAGAAACAACGTTTGAGCCGTCTGCTGTCCATATTGTTACGCTGCCAAACCCCCAACTATCAACTAGGGCCTGATAGGTCGCCACTTGATCAGCACTTACAGAAAATATGGGAATTATCCCTGCATCAGATAGCATTTGTCCAACGATGGTCGGATCGGGGTAATCCTCGATATCAAATACTGTGTCATAGTTGTTACTGGCGACACCAGTAAAATCACCCGCTTGGTGGTATGCGGAATCAGTACTAAGAACCACAAATTTTTGCGCACCGTCACGGAAACCGATCTCACTGTCAGTGCGAAGCGCGGTATGCATAAGTGCCTCAAGCTGCGAATCTTTGTAGTCCTTCGATATGTCGCCGCCATGATAATAAGAAAGGTTATCAAGCGATGCCTGAACGGTATTCATATCGGATGTCATACCAATATAGGTTTTATAGACATGGTCCATGGTATTTACATTTATATTCGTATTTTGGTAATTATATCCCTTGCTGCCAAATGGATAATAGATTTTATCGGAAAAGCTTCCCACACCAAAGTTTACATCACCATTTTGAGTTAGGTCGCTATATATACTGGAAAAATTATCTCTGGCGGCATCCAATTCTTCGTACATGCTCATGCTTAAATCATGAAGCATAAACACGTCATACATCGGTGTAATGTTTTGCACATTAACATCAAAAGAAAGCGTAACCTGCGATCCTGCGGCCAAGGTTGCATCGGCACCACCAATTGAAACCGCACCGTTACCAGCCCCGGTGGCGGTGATGGAACTGGGTTCTGTGACCGGCCTTTGGGCAGGGTCTGACAAATCTATGTTAACCGGCGGGGCAGAGGTTATTTCAACTTCCAGCTCCTCAATATTGCGAACGGTTAGGCCGAAAGAGGTTTCAAAGACCTGATGTTTGCTACTGTGGTGGCTAGAATCTTTAAAACCGTGCCCTTCGGAACGTTTTTCGTTTGCGTTATCCGCAATCCAGTCCTGCAACTGGCTTATTTCGTCTTGCAGTGCATCAAAATGTTCTTGCGACATTTTTAACACCAGCTTGTCGGACCCCTTGCCCCCATCATAAAAATCGCTAGACCCGGCATTTTCTTCGAGGTCATAAATAAGCACATCATCGCCACGGTCGCCATCAACGATGTCGTTGCCTGCACCACCATCAAGGGTGTCGTCTTCGCGCGTACCGCGAATATAATCATCACCCGAATTTGGCGCGGCTTGTGTTATGTCATCATCATTGTCATCGCTATCGCTATCGCCATGATCATCGTTTTCGAAATGATCATCATCAATTGAATGTTCTGTATCGCCAGCAAATGCAGATACATCATTTGATATGTTAATGGCACCAGAAATATTGTCTTTGGTGTCTTTGGTAGAAAATCCAAAACCACCGTTGGCAAAGGGAAGATCATCGCTATCTATGCGCAGGCCATTGTTATGATCCACCTTGTTTGTGTACCCAGCAGAAGAATTATCATCATTGATGCCAAAGCTGCTACGCAATTCGTGCAGATGGTTAAACGCGCCATCTAACAAATCACCAATATTTTTAGATCCATCATCCGAACCCAGCGGTGTTAAATCTGCAAGCTGGTGATTTTGGGCATCATCGGATTTAACCATGCGGTTATTTTCCGCAACATGCTCAGATCTGTTTTCATTGGACAAGGCATGGCCATTTTCGCCATCCAATACATTGAACGCAACCGCCCCTGCGCCATGCTCAACAGCTTTATCTTCGCTGGTGTGGCGCGAATTTACCTTGTAGGTTTTATCGTTCTTGGTGGCCATTATTCTGGCGCTCCATCAATAATATTCGTGGTTCATACAGTTCTAACTTAGGGGCATTCTAAGCTTAAAACTATTTTAACCATGTGACGGCGCGCACAGAAGTAAACATAAGGTGAATATAGTGTGATTAAAAATTTCTGTTAATTTTATCTATATTGTTTGTTCATTTGTTGATTCCATTGATTATTTAAAAACAGCACAAAAAACAGCCCCCGAAATAGGGGGCTGCAAAAAAACATTTTTTGGGGGGGATATTTATTAGTAAATAAATTGCCGTTTGCCGGCTTTAAGCCATTTGGGCAATGCCCAGAGAAATGGCAATAATTGATAATGTTCCGACCGCCAAAAATATTGAGACAAAACCCGACAAAAGGCTTTTGGCCTCAATCTTATTTTCTTTGCTTTGGCTTTTAATCTTCATGTCCGGCTATCCTTTTAAATTGGCCTTTTAAATTGGCCTTTTAAATTGGCCCTATGTAAGCACTAATTCTTGACGGTGATAATCGCACGTCAATCCTGAACCGCCGCTGAACCACCGTTGAACAAAAGGCCCAAAG
>JAOULV010000285.1 GCA_029881835.1 Rhodospirillaceae bacterium | reverse complement strand
CCGATTTAAGCGCCTGATCATGACCGGGGGTTTTTATGTTTGCCTTAACCGGTGTCAGTGCCGAAGCCAGTTCCGGAGCTGGAGTTAGGGCCGGAGTTTGCGCCTGAACTGTTTCCTGAACTGGTGCTTGAACTGGTGCGCTTTGGGTTGTGCCAAATCTGTTTTGGCTTTCTTCGCCTATGGTTTCATCCACGCCGGCATCAAGATGCCAGCGCAGGATCTCAACCGGGGTGAGGTTATCTGCGTTTTTTTGCAAATATGTTTGTGAAGATGCCATCTTTGGAAGAATCCTTTAATTTAGGCAATTACCATACCATCTTGGTTTTCCGCTTCCATCCCCTGAGACCATACAATACAATTTTATTTATTAATCCCATTTTTTTCAGGAGTTTATCCGGCCCATGGAAAGCACCAAAACAGACAGAGCCCCACGCGAACAGATGGAATTTGACGTAATTGTGGTAGGCGCGGGTGTGGCGGGCCTGAGTGCGGCAATTCGCATAAAACAAAACGCGCAAAAATCGGGCAGCGATATAAGCGTCTGTGTGGTTGAAAAAGGTTCAGAAACCGGTGCCCACACCCTGTCGGGTGCGGTGATTGACCCCATAGCACTGGGTGAACTTTTCCCCAATTGGCAAGAAATGGGCGCGCCGCTTAACCAGCCGGTTAATAAAGACCGCTTTTTGTTCTTAACAAAAAAATCCGCTTTTTCTCTTCCACTGCCACCGGGGATGAAAAACCATGGGAACTTTGTTGCCAGCCTTGGCCTGCTTGCCAGATGGTTGGGAGCCCAAGCAGAAAATTTAGGCGTTGAAATATTTCCGGGCTTCGCCGCGGCAGAAATTTTATATGACCAAAACGGGCGGGTAACGGGTATTGCCACCGGGGATATGGGCTTAAACCGCGATGGAACACCGGGGGCAAATTTTGAACCGGGGGTCGAGCTTGTTGGTAAATATACTTTGTTTGCCGAAGGTTGCCGGGGCTCGCTTTCGGAACAATTAAAGATACGCTTTAATTTAACCGATGACGCTCAGGAACAAACCTATGGATTGGGCATCAAAGAATTATGGGAAGTAAACCCCGAACAGCATCAACCCGGTCTGGTAGTGCATTCCATCGGTTGGCCGTTAAGCACAGATGTTTATGGCGGATCATTTATTTATCACCTTGAAGGCAACAAAGTAGCGGTTGGGTTTATAACCGGGCTTGATTACACCAATCCGTATCTTTCGCCATTTGAAGAAATGCAGCGCTTCAAAACCCATCCGGCAATAAAGCCAACCTTCACAGGTGGGCGGCGCATTGCCTATGGCGCACGCGCGCTTAATGAGGGCGGGTTTCAATCCATTCCTAAATTGGTTTTTCCCGGCGGGGCACTTATTGGGGCGGCAGCTGGTTTTATGAATGTTCCACGCATAAAAGGTTCACACACCGCGATGAAATCAGCGATGGTGGCGGCCGATGCATTATGTAACGCATTAAAAAATGGCACTGCGGATATATTGAACGAATACCCCGAACAAATGAAAAAAAGTTGGGCGTTCAAAGAACTGCATCTTGCGCGCAATATTCGCCCATCATTTCGCTGGGGGTTGTGGGTTGGGCTTGTTCTAAGCGCGATTGATACATACATTTTCCGCGGCCGCGCACCGTGGACCCTTAACCACCACGGGCCTGACCGGGCGCAAATGTTGCGTGCCAGCAAACCGCGTAAAATTGATTACCCCAAACCTGACGGGGTTTTGACATTTGATAAATTGAGCTCGGTTTATATTTCCGGAACCGCACACGAAGAAAACCAACCCTGTCACCTGACCCTAAAAGATGAAGACATTGCGCTAACAACCAACCTTGTGCTGTATGATGGGCCGGAAGCAAGGTACTGCCCGGCGGGGGTTTATGAATTTATCGATAGCGATGACAAAACATCCAAGCGGCTACAAATAAATGCGGCCAATTGTGTGCATTGTAAAACCTGCGATATCAAAGACCCATCGGGCAACATAGTCTGGACCGTGCCCGAAGGCGGCGGTGGGCCTAATTATCCCAATATGTAAAATTATCAATACACAATAGGGCCAATAGGGCCAGTGAGGTCAGTGGGGCCGGTGGGTATTTGTGCGAAACTTGTTTGCGGTTAAGGCCCATGGTGGCTAGACTGATGCTTATGTTGAAAAAAATTCCCATTAAATTGATCTTGCGCGCGCAGTTGTTGCCGGTAGCTTTGTTGGCAACGGTTATGTTTATTCCATCATTCGGTAATGCCACTACCAAGGCCCAACCGGGTATAACTTTTTCCGGTAATTATCTTGCCGGGCGTCATGCGCAAACTTCACGCGATACCCTTAATGCCGCGGTGTTTTTAGGGGCCGCGGCTAAAATGGTTCCCGATAATGCCGAACTATTGCGCCGGGCCTATGTGCTGGCATTAAGC
>JAOULV010000284.1 GCA_029881835.1 Rhodospirillaceae bacterium | reverse complement strand
TTTGAGCGCGGAACTGACCGGGTTTAAGCCGGGCGAGCGTTGGTTGCGCGAAGGAAAAGTAGGTGATTGGAATGTGTTAGTTGCCCCGTGCGTGCGCAACAAAAAGCTTAACGGTATGATTTGCCTGTGGCGCAAGGACGAATGGTCAGATGACGCAAGGCTGCTGGTCGCAGATATTTCTGGTCAGTTGGGCATAACCATTGAGCAAATAATAAATCACGAAAACATACTTCAGCTTTCACGCACGGATTCCATGACCGGGCTTTTGAACAGGCGGGCATTTTACGAAGAAGAACTGCCAAGAAGGTTTAAACGTTTAGCCTTTGACGGCAACAGTGGTGCGTTATTTTACGTTGATATGGATAACTTCAAAAGAGTGAACGATGTTCACGGCCATCAGGCCGGTGATGACGCAATTATAGCATTGCGCGATTTGTTGCTTGATTTTGTCCGTCCTGGCGATTTGGTGGCGCGCCTTGGCGGTGATGAATTCGCCCTTTGGTTAGATGGGGTAGAAGAAAAAATTGCGTCTTCGCGTTGTGAATATTTGTTAAAACAATCAAGGTCGCTTGCACAATATTCGGGTGAGGCTGAACATCCGCTGGGAATTTCTGTGGGTATTGCCATATATCGACCCGGCACCGACGAAAGCCTTGATAGCCTTTTAGCTAGGGCCGATAGCGCCATGTATGAAGTAAAGCAAAAATCCAAAGGCAACTTCCGTCTTGCTAAACCGTATGAAGCGTAATCACACTTGGGTGAGAATTTGTTAAAAAAACTAAAAAACATTTTATCGGGCTTTAAAAAGATTGATTATGACGAAGCAAAAAAGCTCGCCAATCATGAAGATGCCAGTGTGCGCCTAAATCTTGCCCGGCGCAGCGATACGGTTCCTGAAATATTGTATTTCCTTGCCGAAGACCCTTCGCCCGAAGTTCGTTTGGCGATAGCAAAAAACCTAAATTCCCCGTATCAGGCGGATTTATTATTAAGCCGCGACGGAAACACCGATGTTCGCACCGGGTTAGCTGAAAAAATATCCAAACTTGTTCCCGGCCTTAGTGGTAATCAGCTAGATAAAGTCCACAAAGCGGCCACAGAGGTTTTAAAACAGCTTGCCCGCGATGAAGCAATCAAGGTTCGCCAGGTCCTATCGGAAACCCTGAAAGATGTGGCAAACGCACCGGCAGAAATTATAAATAGATTGGCCCGCGATGTTGATTGGGTTGTTTGTGCTCCGGTATTAGAACATTCCCCGGTTCTTAACGAGGATGATTTGCTTGAAATAATTAACTCCAAACCGGTTGAGGGCGCATTAAGCGCAATTTCTGCCAGAAAGGGGGTATCGGAAAGCATAACCGATGCAATTTATGATAGCGACGATGTTGGCGCCATCGGCGTGATGCTCGCAAATAAATCTGCACAAATAAGGGAAGATACCCTTGATAAAATAATAACCCGCTCGGTAACGGTTGAACAATGGCACGCCCCATTGGTTGAACGGCCCAAACTTTCACAAGCCGCGGCTTTGCGCCTTGCCGATTATGTTTCGGATAACTTGCTTGAACAACTAGAAGGTCGCGGCGATTTATCGCCAGAAATGATAGGCGCGGTACGTAAAGAATTTTCCCGCAGAATGGGAAAGGCAGAAGGTGAGGTTAAGGCAAAACTTTCACCTGAAGAAAGGGCGGGCAAGCTTTTTGCGGATGGTAAATTAACCGATAGCGAAATTTCTGATGCTTGCCATTCGGGTGATGTTGAATTTGTAAAAAAATCTCTTGTCCTAAAATCAAAACTTGGTTTTGCGGTTGTTGAACAAATATTAGAAATGGCCAGCCCCAAATCCGTATTGGCGCTTTGCTGGAAAGCCCGGCTGGATATAAAAACAGCGGTTTTGGTGCAAAAGCGTATTGCCCGCATACCGCCCAGCGAAGTGCAGGGCGGCTCTGGCGGTAAATACCCTTACACCGACGATGAAATGGAATGGCAGTTGGATTTTATAAAAAATCCAAAGTAACCAGCGCAAACGTAAATATGAATATGCCTGTATTCATTGGTTGGCTCGCCTAGTCTTATTTTATTAGTTAAAAATAATAATCACAACAAGTTGATGCATATCAATGACGCTTCGCCATAGCAACAATAGGTTGCTTGCTTGTTGCATCATTACCCTTAATGATAAGGTTGGGGCTTGGGGTGCCCAGAAGAGGGGAGACGGGGTGGTGAAGCTTTTTAAGCCCACCAATTTGTCCAATGGACTGCAAAGTATTTTATTGCTGTGCGTCTTGTGGGCCGCGCTAATAGGCGGGTTATTCGCATGGGAATATAACGCCGCCACCGATCATGCCACACACATGATCAAGATGGACGCCAAGGCCGCTTTCAACAAAGACCAATCAATTCGCCAGTGGGCATCAAGCCACGGCGGGGTATACATT
>JAOULV010000283.1 GCA_029881835.1 Rhodospirillaceae bacterium | reverse complement strand
GTGGGGTCAACCCTAAGGCGCGAAACAAAAACCGCATCTTCGCCCGCGCATTCAACCGGGGTGACATAACCTTCGTCTTTGCGGAAATCTACCACCGAAACACCGGGCGCGTTTTTCAACGCCTTGCGTGCATCTTCTTCGGAAAGCGGGTTTTCAAATTCAATATTGATCGCTTCGGCGTGCCCAATAAACACCGGGGCACGAACGCAAGTGGCAATCAGCTTGATATTCGGATCAAGTATTTTTTGCGTTTCGACAACCATTTTCCATTCTTCTTTGGTGGAGCCGTCATCCATAAACTTATCAATATGCGGAATAACGTTAAACGCAATTTGCTTGGTAAATTTTTTCTTGGTTTTTTCAACTGGTTCGTTTGTAAAAATACCACGGGTCTGGTTGAACAATTCATCCATGGCATCTTTGCCGCCGCCTGATACCGATTGATAGGTCGCAACCACCACGCGTTTAATTTTGGCAATATCATGAAGCGGCTTTAACGCCACCAGCATCTGAATGGTCGAACAGTTGGGGTTGGCGATGATGTTCTTTTTTGTGTATCCGGCAATCGCTTCACGGTTTACTTCGGGCACCACCAACGGCACGTCAGGGTCCATACGAAAATGTGACGTGTTATCAACCACAATAGCACCAGCGGCGGCGGCCTTGGGTGCGAACTGAGCCGAAACGGTTGCACCGGGGCTGGAAAGCACGATGTCGGTGCCGGTGAAATCATAGGTCGCTAGGTCTTGAACCTTTAGGCGCTTGTCATCGCCATAAGATACTTCAATACCGATTGAACGGCTGGACGCTAACGCCACCACTTCGTCGGCTGGGAAATTTCTCTCAAACATGGTTTGCAGTAATTCACGCCCGACATTGCCCGTGGCACCGACGACTGCGACTTTGTAACCCATTTTTCTTCTCCTAAAGTTTTAGGACCGCTTTTCCCTTGGGGCCCATAAACTGAAGCCCGCGGGGTTTCCGCGGGCCTGGTTGAACTTAAAACAAAACCAAACGCCCGCTTAATATGCGGTTTTAGTTTTCTTGGTGGTTTTGGCAATAAAAGACGGGCCCCGGTTAACTGCCGGGCTGGCTTTTGACGCTATTTTTTGGCGACAAATCATCAATCTATCCGTCCTTAAATAAATTTCTGCCCATTGTTTAGCCCTAAAAGAGGCCAGATGGCAAGGGCCAAGCGGGCTATTTAAGCCAGTTTATCCAGCTCGGCTACCACCGCCTTGCCCATTTCGGCGGTACTTACCGAGCGGCAACCGTCCGCCATGATGTCAGGCGTCCTGAGGCCGTTATTCAGCACCGTTTCCACAGCCTTATCAATCATGTCGGCATCTTCGGCTAAATCGAACGAATATCTTAGCAACATGGAAAAAGACAAAATGGTCGCCAATGGGTTGGCCTTATTTTGCCCTGCAATATCTGGGGCCGAACCGTGCACCGGTTCGTACATGGCTGGCACTTTTCCGGTTTTGGGGTCACGCGAACCAATGGATGCAGACGGCAACATGCCCAACGATCCGGTTAACATGGCGGCGCAATCAGATAAAATATCGCCAAACAGGTTATCTGTTACAATTACGTCGAACTGGCCGGGCCAGCGCACCAATTGCATGGCGCAATTGTCGGCATACATGTGGTTAAGCGCAACATCTTCATTGCCGTTTTTGTGAACCTTGGTTGCGATTTCACGCCAGAACACGCCCGATTCCATTACGTTGGCTTTTTCCACCGAAGTTACTTTTTTATTTCGCTTGCGCGCCAAATCAAAAGCTACTTCCATAATGCGCTCGATTTCTGGTTCGGAATAAATTTGGGTATCAAGACCATAACGCACCCCGTCACGCACTTCGATCCCGCGGGGTTGGCCAAAATAAACCCCTGCGGTCAGTTCGCGCAAAATCATGATATCAAGACCGCGCACCACGTCTGGTTTGAGGGTGGATGAATCGATTAGCGCATCAAACACAATTGCCGGTCTTAGGTTGGCGAATAAATCCAAATCTTTACGCAGGCGCAAAAGCCCCGCTTCGGGTCGGGCGTCGCGCGCAACGTTATCCCATTTTGGTCCGCCGACCGCGCCTAACAAAACCGCGTCTGCGGCTTTGGCTTTTTCCATTGTGCTGTCGGTTACCGCACACTTGTGTGCATCATAACATGCGCCACCAACCAGTTCTTGTTCAACGTTGAATTTGAAATGGCGCTTTTCGCCCATCCAGTCAACTATGCGAATTGCTTCGTTTACTACTTCGGGGCCGATACCATCACCGGGAAGAACAAGAAGGTTTTTATTAGATGACATTTATAGTTTCCTTATGCCGCCAACCAGACTTAAGCCAGCCATGGTTGCAAGGTTTTTTGTTTTTGTTCGTATTCATCAATCTTGGCCGATTTTTTCATGGTCAGACCAATATCATCCAACCCTTCGAGCAAG
>JAOULV010000282.1 GCA_029881835.1 Rhodospirillaceae bacterium | reverse complement strand
ATTCAAACCTATTTTCCGATAACCGCTTTACTGGTTTTGATAAAATTGAGAGCGGGCCACGTGTTAACTATGGGATTAAATGGGGTATTTATGGTGATGGCGGGGGCTCAACTAATTTAATTCTGGGACAAAGCTACCGCCCGTCGTCTGATGATACCTTCAATCAAGGATCTGGGATTGAGGATAATTTTTCCGACTTTGTAGGTATGGTCAAAATATCGCCAAGCAGTAAATTTGATGTGCTTTACCGCACAAGAATTGATAAAAGAACATACGATTTTCACAGTAATGAAGTTGGCGTTTCTGGAAATGTTTATGATTTAAGCTATGGCGCAAATTATTCTTTCTTCCGCAAGCAACCGCAAAGCGAATTAGCGGGACGCGAGGAAATAAACTATTCACTGGGGTATAAGTTGACCGATTACTGGTCAATGAATTACGGGGCCATTCACGACCTTACCAAAGATGGTGGCATACGCTTACAGCGCACAGGGATAGTGTATGATGACGAATGTTTCACATTTGA
The DNA here is from genome assembly GCA_029881835.1 of Rhodospirillaceae bacterium. GTDB lineage: Bacteria > Pseudomonadota > Alphaproteobacteria > Rhodospirillales > Magnetovibrionaceae > DAOVVL01. The sequence continues at coordinate 1,928 of JAOULV010000282.1, read as the reverse complement.
TGCATCATTTAGCAGAACATTTTATCAAGATCGCGAAATCAAACCAACAGACACCATGATGTTCCGACTGGTTTTCAAAACCGTGGGCGCAGTAAGCACTAACCAAGGCCTGCTTGATGGACTGGTTGGAAAAAATTAAAGCCCCAAAATGGTCATTTTCTTGATATAAACCCATATAAATTAGCCAACGAGAGAAAACGGTAAGAATGTATAATTTTCGCAACAACCCAATAAAACAAAATAACCCTGTTATCATAATGCTGGTAACGGCGTTATTTGGTTTGTGTGTTGCGCTATATGCTTCCAAATCTGCTCTGGCCCAAGAAGGTATTCGCATTGCCGCCGTGGTTAATGATGAGGCCATATCACTGCTTGATCTTGAAAGCAGGATAGTCATGGCAATTGCATCATCCAATGTGGCAGATGGACCTGAAACACGAAGACGCATGGCGCCTTCTGTACTACGTGGCCTTATTGATGAGCGCCTTATGCATCAAGAAATGCGCAGGCTTAACATCAAGGTTTCAATGGATGAAGTAGAACAAGGCATCAGAAAAATAGAAGAACAAAATGGGATGAAACCGGGCGGCTTAAACGCATTTTTACAATCCGCCGGAATTCCAATGTCCACCCTTATTTCCCGCACAGAAGTTGAAATAGGTTGGGGAAAGGTAATAAGACAGGTGGTAATCCCCAGCATAAGAATTAGCGATGAAGAAATTAATGACGCCATAAGAGCTATCAAATCCAACGCCGGTAAACCGCAATATTTACTGGCAGAGATATATTTGCCTATCGCTGAGCCGTCCGAAGAGGTATCGGTAAAACAAGTTGCCGATCAGATATTTGAACAGTTAAAAAATGGGGCACCATTCCCCCAAATAGCAAGAAACTTTTCTCATTCGGCATCCTCTGTCGGGGGTGGTGATTTGGGCTGGCTATCTTCTGACCAAATCGATCAAGAAATTTCTGCAACTGTTGGTGTCATGGAACCGGGCCAGGTTTCGGTACCTATTCGCACTCTTGGCGGGTATTACATAATTACCCTCAGGGATAAGAGAATTAACCCCGGCATTGTAAGCGGCGAGGCAACGCTTGGTTTGTCGCAGTTCCATTTAACAATTGGCTCTGAAGCGACGATTGAGGATAAAACATCAAGAAAATCCCGCTTGGCAGCAATGGTTGAAAAATTAAAATCGTGTGATGAGTTCAACAAAGCAGCCACAACATCCGGATCGCCCCTTTCTGGTAGCTTGGGCAACGTAAAGCTTTCCGCGCTACCCCCCGAAATGCGGGCAGAGCTTCAATCAATGCCGGTGGGGGGTATAAGCTCACCCATTGAAACCGGTGGCGGGATTGCCGTTATAATGGTTTGCTCGCGTGATGATGGTGAAAACAGTATGGAGGCCATCAAAAAAGAAATTGAAGAAAAAATCCTAATTCAACGAATTGACATCGCCGCCGCAGGCTACCTAAGGGGGCTTAAGCGCGATGCATTTTTGGAAATACGGCTATGACCTTACCTTCCCCTTTAGCTCTCACCATGGGAGAGCCCGCAGGGATTGGTGGCGACATCACAATCAAGGCATGGGCAAACAAAAAACAAAATAATATTCCTGCTTTTTTCGTAATTGATGACCCGGAACGGCTTCGTTCCTTAGCTAGGCGCCTAAGAGTCGATATACCAATAAAAGAAATCCGCTCTGCCGAGGCTGCCGATAAAACTTTCTCCGAAGCGCTTCCTGTTTTATCTCTTGGGATGGATGTAAGGTCCCAACCAGGGAGGCCGAGCGAAAAAACCGTTAAAGCGGTAATTCGGTCAATTGAAACTGCTGTAAAGCTTGTTATGAGCAAAAGCGCCGGGGCGGTTGTCACCAACCCCATCAGCAAAGAGACACTTATTACAGGTGGTTTTGAATTTCCTGGAC
>JAOULV010000281.1 GCA_029881835.1 Rhodospirillaceae bacterium | reverse complement strand
GGTGAATCTTGGGCGAATCTTTGTGTTGGTAAAATTATAACCTAATTTACGCTTTGGCGCTTAGGCCGCGGCTTTTAGGCCCAATCTGCCCCACACTTCTTTTAACGCCGCAACCAAAGCATCCATCAGTTCATCATCATGAAGCGGAGTCGGGGTCAGGCGTAGGCGTTCGGTGCCACGATCAACGGTTGGATAGTTGATGGGTTGAACATAAATATTGTGCTTGCTCATCAGTTCGTCAGAAGCCTGCTTGCACAAAACCGGATCGCCGACCAAAACCGGAACGATATGGCTTTCGGAATCCATTACCGGAAGGCCGGCATCGGAAAGTTTTTTCTTTAACGTTGCCGCACGTTCTTGGTGCTTGATACGCAGGTCATTGTGTTCTTTTAAATATTTTATGTTGGCACGGCACGCCGCGGCAACGGCGGGCGGGGTCGAGGTTGAAAAAATAAAACCGCTACCGTAGGAGCGAACAAAGTCACACATATCAGCGCTTCCGGCGATGTAGCCACCGACCACACCAAATGCCTTGGCCATGGTTCCCTGAATAATGGTTATGCGGTGCATTTGCCCGTCGCGCTCGGCCACGCCTGCGCCATGTTCGCCATACAGGCCAACCGCATGAACTTCGTCAAGGAATGTCATGGCGTTGTATTTTTCCGCCAGATCGCATATTTCCTTGATAGGTGCGATGTCGCCATCCATTGAATAAACGGATTCAAAGGCGATAAGTTTGGGGCGGTCTGTATCAATGGTTTTAAGAATGCGCTCCAGATCTTCAAGATCATTGTGGCGGAAAATATGTTTTTCTGCGCGCGAATGACGAATTCCCTCAATCATTGAGTTATGGTTTTTTGAATCTGAAATAACAACACAATTTGGCACCAGCGAACATATGGTTGAAAGGGTGGTTAGGTTTGCAATCCACCCCGAACCAAACGCTAATGATGCTTCGGTCTGGTGGAGGTCGGCAATTTCTTGCTCTAACAAAACATGTTGGTGGGTGGTGCCGGAAATATTTCTGGTTCCGCCTGCGCCGACACCGTAACTGGTGGCGGTATCGACCATTGCTTTTATGGCATCTGGGTTTTGCCCCATGCCCATGTAATCATTTGAGCACCAGACCGTAATATCGCGAATTTCGCCATCTATGTGGGCCTTGGCGTGCGGGAACTTGCCTGCTTGGCGCTCAAGGTCGGCAAAGACCCTGTATCTTCCCTCAGTTTTTAGTTCACCGATTTTGTCGGCAAAAAACTTATTGTAATCCATTAACTCCTCCGAGGGGTCAAAAGCACCTTAAATGCAAGCAACGTTATATATTATATATTTGTCATATTTTAGCACTTGCGGGCGCTAGGCCTAGCGGCTTTTTGTTTTTAATTGCCCCTATAATAAGGGAATCTGGCGCTTTGGGGCAAGAACCGCAAAAATAGCGTCAAAACCCCATAAAACCGCCGTTATTGCCCGTTACCTAAGGCCCTGGGCGGATACCCATTTTTCGGTTTCGTCCAAGGCGCGGGCAAATGCTGCGAACATTTCCGAAATTTCCTGCTCGCTGATAATCAACGGTGGGGAAAATGCGACCGTGTCGCCCATGGCCCTGAGTATTACCCCACAGGCCTGCGCCTGGGCAACCAGGTGCGTGCCGACCAGTGCTTTTGGGTCAAACGCTTCTTTGGTTCCTTTGTTTTTTACAACCTCTATCGCGCCGACCAAGCCAACACCGCGAACCTCGCCCACCAATGGGTGGTCTGCAAATTTTTTAAGACCATTTTGGAATATTGGTGTTTTTGCTTTGACTTCGGAAACGATATCTCTCTCTTCATAAATGTTAAGCGTTTCCATAGCTACCGCCGCGCCCAACGGATGACCGGAATAGGTATAACCGTGGCCGAGCGGCCCGTTTCTGGAACTGCCGGCCAGTAACCCTGAAAAAATATCTTCGGAAACCACTAATGCCGATATGGGGGCATAAGCAGATGATAGCGCCTTGGCCATTGTAATCATGTCGGGGCGGATACCATATGTTTGCGATCCCCACATGTTGCCGGTGCGCCCGAACCCGCAGATTACTTCATCGGCAACTATTAAAATGTCATATTTGTTTAATACGGCCTGAATTTTTTCAAAATATGTTTTGGGCGGAACAATAACCCCGCCGGCACCCATCACCGGCTCCATAAACATTGCGGCAATTGTTTCGGGCCCTTCTTTTAATATCAATTTTTCAAGGTTATCGGCCAAGCGCGATGCGAATTCTTCTTCTGTCTCGCCATCATTGGCAAAGCGATAATGATGCGGGCAATCGGTATGGATGATGCCCGAGATTGGAAGGTCAAAATCATTTTGGCATACCGGCAATCCGGTTAATGATGCACCGGCAACCGTAACCCCGTGGTATGCCTTTATTCTGGAAATGATTTTCTTTTTTTCGGGCTTGCCCTGCGTATTG